>JABXKD010000071.1 GCA_013375475.1 Promethearchaeota archaeon | reverse complement strand
TTTAAATTTAAAAATAATAACAAAAAAATAAAATTATAGTATTACTTCTTTTGTATCTCCTTCCCGCTCCGAGTTATAATGAGGAGAGTGATAAACAAGATTACGCTCATAAGAAAAGTTAATACTCCCATTGCTTCAGGTAACCATATGTAGCTCAAGTAGAGAAAAGGTAAAATAAACAGACCAATTATGATAATAAAAACGGGCAGAGGTACTTCTTCATCCCTAAGATCTACGAGCAGTGGCACTATTACTAATCCAATTAATAAGGTAGCCGTGACTCTAAAAGTTAATAAAATTATGGAGTTTGGGAACCATAATTCCGTTCCAGGAGAAATTGCGTAAATATCTGGAAAGTAGAAAAACCAGTAAGGGGTGGTATTTGTTTGCATCGTGGGAATGGAAACGGGTAGAATCGCTGTTATAATCGTCTGTATTACAATACCTAAAGCTAAGTATAAAACTATATCGTTAATTTCTTTTGGATCCTTTTTTCTTATAACTCCAAGCAAATCTCGTAATAAACATAAGTTCCAAAGAATAAATAAAATTAAATAAACTCCAAGAACATCAAATTGAAGAAACCATAAGAAATTTATTGGTATCAGAGCAACAATGTATGCTAAATAGCCGTATCGTTCATTTCTTTTGAAAAGATCGAAAAATAAAAAGACTCCAAATATTACGAATAGAGTTCCAGTAATGATAATAGAATTTATATCAAAAGCCATAATAAAAACTTCCTTTTAATTATTATTTTTAATTTTTTTAATAATTATATATAATATATTAACATATATAATTAAATTAATACCAGACCATTATTAATTTAGCGTCAGAGAAATTAAATTAAAACTATAAAATTGTAAATACTCTGATTTTAAAGTAAAAAAAGTATATTAGTCCTGCAATTGTTATAAGTTAGAAATAATTTTAGATAACTTTGCTATCATTTTCTCCGACTTACGGGTATCCTCAGATTCTGCTGACATTAAAATCGCGTTTCTATTCAAGGCAACTTTAATTTTAACATACACGTCTTCATCTATTATTTTTAGCTCATTTATAATGTCTTGGTACTTTAATTCATATTCGTCAGCAAATTCAATTAACCGATTGTGCATGTTTTCCATAGCTTCGGCCGAAACCGGTATCGTTTTATTGACTTTTATACCCTTAGGGAAACCCTTAGTAAGAGAGCTAATAAGATCTTTTTGAATCGACATTATTTCTAAAATTTTAAGTAAAATAAAATTACCATCACTAAAAGGAGCATAACTTGGAAAATAGAATTTTAGAGAGTCTGCGGCCGCAAAACATGCTCTTTCTTGCCTTATTTGTCTCGAAAGCTCACCCGGATAGTTTTCTACGAGTTTAATGGGATGACCACTCTCTTCAATAAAGTTTTTGATAACGGGAGATATTGAAGGTGTTAATATAACTGAGCTATTTTTAGAATTTCTAATTCTTTTGTCATATGCAATAAAAAGCATTAATAAATCTTCAAAACAAATCTCTAAACCGTTTTCGTCTACCACTAATATCCGCGATCCATCCACATCAAAGCATACTCCTAAATGACTGTTAGATGCTTTTACAATATCCGCAGCGTTTTTAATCGTATTAACACTCGGTACGGGGATTTTAGATCTTTCTCGATAGTGAGTATTAAGAGCAATAACTTCTACGCCCACTTCATTTATAAGCAAAGGAGTAATTTTCCCGGTTGGGCTAAAGGAGCAATCTACCACTATTTTTAAGTTAGCCTCTTTAATTTGTTTTTTGTTGACAAATTGCTCTAAGGACTTGATATACACGTCTTGAGTTTGAGGGATAGCGATAATTTGTCCTATCATCCTTGGATCAACACGTCGAATTTGTGTTGGATATGTGTTGTAAGATTCAATGATCTTTTTGATTTCTAAGGGAGCTAATTCAATTCCTCCAGCATCGGCAAATTTCACTCCAACATCTTCACTATATAAGTGCCCTCCTGAGAAATATGCGCCTCCACTTGCCCCAAATCGCCTAATGGTGAATTCTAATAATGGAAAGGTACAATCTGCGAGATTTAAGACATTTATTCCAGTGCTCATGACTCCTGAGGTATATGCTCTTTTTAACATGCGACTATCGTTATGGTAATCTCGACCAATTACAACAGTTTCGTCCACCTTAAATGAACTTCCATGAATAGAGCCAATTGAGCTTGAGATCTCAGGTGTAAAGATGTAATTTGCTTTTCCTACTATCCGACCGTTTTTATTTAGTTCGTTTAAATTTTGGATGCGCTGAGACAATTTAACCATTGAGATTTGGAATTTTCGAATTGAAAAATATAATTATTATAGATAGTTTTACATTAATAACTTTCGTTAAAAAGTCAATCGTAATATAATAAGTCGGGCATAATTAATTATAAGAATATATTTAGAAATGTGAATTCCATATGAAAATTTCGAGAGATGCTAGGAATAAATATGAATTAAATGACTTCAAATTTACTGAAAGGGGAAACATTGAATTTGAGGGTGATACCCATTTAGTTAGGTTATTTGTGCAGAAATTAAATCAAAAGAAAGACTTAATCAATTACCCTGAATTAGCTGTTCGGATAGGTGAATTCAATGGAATGGCACTAATGTATGAAATAAAAAAATATCTACTAGAATTGTACAGACATGAAACAAAAAACGATTTACTAATCCTGGAACTTTTTGATTATTTAAAAGATAAAGTTGGGGATTTAAAGCTGGATAAGGCTATACATTCTTTGATAGAAGAATTCCCTCCTGAAAAAGTGTATCAAGAAGAAGTAAATATTGAAGAATTTTTAAAAGAAGAAGTTAATGGTGTTGGTAACAAAATCCATTTTGTTGATGAATTCATAGCCTTGTGGTTTGGAAATAGTAATCCTTCATATTCTCCTTTTATAGAACTATTTGATGATGAATCCCTTGAAAAAAGGACTGCTTATAGGGAAATTATTGATGAAATTACAAATTTTTTCGAAGAGAAAACAAGATTCGGTCCGAATAATCAAAACTTAATTGAAATGCTAACTGAACCCGCTATTAAATATCCTCATTCAATTCGTGAGCAATTGGAATATATTCATGAGAATTGGGGGGAACTGGTAGGAAAATACCTCTTCAAGATCTTAGTTGCTATTGACATCATACGAGAAGAAGAACTGCTGAGAGGTTTAGGTCCCGGTAAGTCAGAAGCTTATGATTATGATGCATTCGAACTCGAAAATTACACTCTCGATAAAGAATGGATGCCTAAAGTTGTGATGATTGCTAAAAATGTATATGTTTGGATGAATCAATTATCTCTAACTTATGAGAAAGATATTTCCCATTTAAATGAAATACCTGACGAAGAATTAGATCAACTAAAAGAATGGGGCTTTACTGGATTGTGGCTTATTGGTTTATGGGAGAGAAGTCAAGCGTCTAAAACTATTAAGAGATGGTGTGGAAACCCCGAAGCAGAAGCAAGTGCTTATTCAACTTACGATTATAATATTGCTTATGACTTGGGAGGTTATGAAGCTTATAAGAATTTAAAAGAGAGAGCAATAGCGAGAGGAATTCGTCTTGCCTGTGATATGGTTCCCAATCATACCGGAATTGTTTCAAAATGGCTTAAGGAACATCCTGATTGGTACGTATCTCTACCGTATTCCCCCTTCCCCTCTTATACTTTTTCGGGCGAAAATTTATCCGATGATCCAAATATCGGAATTTATTTGGAGGATAAGTATTTTTCAAGAACCGACGCAGCTGTTACATTTAAACATGTAGATTTTCGATCAGGAGAAGAGAAATATATTTACCACGGAAACGATGGAACAAGTTTTCCTTGGAATGATACTGCTCAATTAAACTTTCTAAATCCTGAAGTTCGAGAAGCAGTTATAAAAACTATATTGCATGTTTCTAAAATGTTTCCCATCATTCGTTTTGATGCCGCTATGACTCTAACGAGAAAGCATTATCAACGCCTATGGTTTCCTGAACCAGGAACTGGAGGTGCTATTCCTTCAAGAGCAGAACAGGGTATTTCAAAAGATGAGTTTTATAAATTAATGCCACAAGAATTCTGGCGTGAAGTTGTAGATAAAATCAATGAAGAAAATCCTGATACATTATTGCTCGCAGAAGCATTCTGGTTGCTCGAAGGATTTTTCGTAAGGACTTTAGGAATGCATCGTGTGTATAATTCTGCTTTTATGAATATGCTCAGAGACGAAGATAACGCCATGTATCGACTAGTCTTAAAAAATACCTTACAATTCGACCCCGAAATCCTTAAAAGATTTGTTAATTTCATGAATAATCCAGACGAAGAAACTGCTATTAAACAATTTGGAGATAGTGGGAAATATTTTGGTGTTTGTTTAATGATGATAACTATGCCGGGTTTGCCTATGTTTGGACACGGTCAAATAGAGGGTTTTCACGAAAAGTACGGTATGGAGTATAGACGCCCTTATTGGGATGAAAAAATCAATTTGGATCTGCTTCAACACCATGAAAAAGTAATCTTTCCTATAATGAAAAAACGCTACTTATTTGCTAATGCTGATAATTTTTTACTCTATGATTTTTGGAGTGGAAATATGGTGAATGAAGATGTGTTTGCGTATTCAAATAGAGTTAATACTGAACGTGCTTTGATTATTTATCACAATAAATATGCAGAAACAAAAGGTTTTATTAAAAATTCTGTTGGTTTTGCTGTTAAACAAAAAAATGATAAAATTCAAGCTCAAAAAACCATAATTGAGGGATTAAAATTACCAAAAGAAGGATACTGCATCTTTAAAGATTATATGACCGGATTAGAATATATAAGACGAAATCAAGATCTTCACGATCAAGGTTTGTATTTAGAACTCCAAGCATTTCAATGCTTTTCATTCATGGATTTCCAAATAGTAAATGATAATGAATTTTTCCACTACGCCCAATTATATGATCTTCTAGGGGGTAGAGGTGTCCATAATATTAACGAGACACTTCATGAAATAATATACCAACCATTACTCGAATCCTTTAAGAAAATAGTCAATATCAATAGTTTTAAAAACCTATTAGAAACTCAGAAAACGGAATTTATTTTAGAAAGTACAACTAAAAAACTTAAAATATTTTTAGCTGAAGTGAAAAAATACTCTTCGAGTAATAAGGATGTGACTAAAATAGAAAAAGATATTCAAATTAAATTAAATACACTTTTACAATTACATCACGGCTTTACACATTTAGATCTTTCTGTTAAAATGAAGAACACTTTAGCCAACATTCTTCCTAAATCTGAATTTGAATGGGGGATAGTAATTTCTTGGGTATTTATTCATCAATTAGGAAGAGTTATTTCTGAAAAAAATTATGAACTTAAAAGTCGTAGTTTGTTTGATGAGTGGCGTTTATCAAAATACATAGCAAATACATTGAATGTATTATCAATAAAAAAGGACGAGAAAGATTTGGAAGTCGGTTCAATAATAAAACTAATGGTTTCTCTCCAAAACTGGGCGAAGTTAATTGATTTTTCTGAAAAAAATCTTTATGAGATCTTTCAATCTTTCTTTAGGGACCCTGAAATTCAAGTTTATTTAAAAGTAAATAGATATCATAACCTTCTTTGGTATAGTGCAGAGCAATTTGCTACTTTTACAAGGTGGATTTGGATAACTGCTGTAATTGACAAAATTGCAAACAGTAAAAATAATGCGAGCAAGGAACTGAATAATTTATTGACTTTTTATCAGAGAATCGAAGAAATAGCAAAAAATTCAAAATATCAAGTAACAAAATTTTTAGATGATTTACAGAATATTTCTTAAACAAAATCCCATAAAAAAAGGGTTTTAGATGTTGGTTCCAAGTTCCAGAGTTTTATCTCTTATTTGAGTATCACTGCTGATTTTACTATTGGGTGCTACTATTGCATTATGTAAAACGACATTATCCCCTATTTGGCAGTTATTGCAAACTATAGAGTCATCAATGTGACACCCTGCTCCAATAATAACATCGTCCCAGATAACACTTTTCTCTATTATTGTATCTTCCCCTATTTTGACGCGGTTTCCAATGGAACTAAGTGGTTTTATTTTCACTCTATTAAAAAGCTCAACATTTTCCCCAAAACAGGTGGGTTTTTCAATGATTGCATTTTGACCAGAATTAATTATTCCCATAACAAATACGCCATCGTATTCTTCACCATTTGGAGTAATCGGCCAAGAATATTTGCGTAATAAATCCCAATTTGCCCATAAATAAGTCTGGGAGTTTCCACAATCCAACCAATAGTAATTTTTAACAAAACCATACAGATCATACGAATTTTCAAGGAGATAGGGGAAAACTTCACTACCAAAATCCAATAAATTTGTTTCTTGCAATATACTCTCAATTTCCCTTTTAAAACAATAAATTCCAGTGTTAATAATGTTTGTATGCAGAAATAAATCTGTTCTTTGAGCCATACTACTCAAATATAATTCCATAGGAGCGGGTTTTTCTAAAAATAGATATATTTTTCTATGATTATCGAGAAGAACAACACCATACTGACTTGTATGACTTTCACTGGTTTTCATAGAAATTGTGCTTATCCCACCTTTCTCTATGTGAAAATCCATAAAATTTCTCATTGGAAGATTTGTAACGATATCTGCCATGCTCACTACTACATTGTCAGAATCAATACTGTTCTTTAATAACCTGTATGCATCTGCGGTACCATTACTCTCTTGAACAAAACATTCTAACTCGACATCACCCAATTTATCTGGTGTCCAAGTTTTTTCTATATATTCTTTTAATTCTTTACCCATATAAGCCAAAGCAAGAATTATATGTTTGATATCGGCATAAATTAGGTGAGCTATTGAATAATCTACCATTGGTTTATTTGTAACCTTCACTAATGGTTTAGGTATCAGTGAAGTCAGAGGTAAAAGTCTTTTACCTCTACCTCCGGCGAGTACTATAGCAGACCAATCTTTCAAATTGAACACCTCAAAAAAAGTTACATTATATATATGGTGAATAATAGATATAAATCTATTACCATTCTATCTCGTTAACATATTTTTCAATTGAATTTCTGATTTCGCTAGCAGCTATATGTGGTAATTTTCTCGCAACTCTCATATCATCAACCATTTCAGCACCTCCTATAATTTCGTGAGGAATTATATCTCCAAACAAATGGAAATTTGCATCGTAATGATAAGGACAACAGTTAAACAAAATATTTCGATTTTTATCTATTGAAATGTCATCCATACCTTGTAAGATAACCTTTAATATTTTTGCAAGGTCGTTTATTTGATTAACTTTTAGTTGGGAAAACCTGCGTAGATGTTCATTAGGATGAAATCGTATGTGATAATTCCTTACTGGACTTCCTGTGGTAAAAAAAGTCCAAAACTTAGTTTTAATGATAATTCTATCACTATCTCCGTGAGATGTCTGACATAGATGACAATTATCTCCCATCTCTTTAAATGCTTCAAGGTGTCCTTCCAATCGGCTTCCGTGACCATCCATATTTAAATCAATATATACTTGGCTATGTATTCGTGGTTGTGAGCCACCAACTTTAAGGCCTATATTGAAAAAGGGCGATATCGGAATATCGTAAAAATCTCTCTCTATTGCTTCTTCAATACAATAAAGAATTGCGGCTTTCATGGATAAGAATATACTAGCTAAAATATCTTCAGGAATTAAGTTAAAACACAGAGAAGGATAAAAATTCCTTGAAATTGTAACTAAATTTATGCCCCTTGAGAGTTTTATGTGTAATGGTAATTTATCAGTTATCAATTTTTCAATATCAGGATCAACAATCCGAGCCATCGAAGGATACCTATTAATTAATGTCAAGGCTTTACAATCTTCTGATATTCTTTGGTTTCGATGTGGTATTTCTAAAAAGGGATTGTCTTTTCTTTTCTCGTCTTCAGCAATAATCATTGTAAAACCATCGCCTAATTGTTTACCCCTATCATCATAAATTGGCTTTCCTTCTGTGATCGCTGTGAACACGTCTTTATGCTGTAACGAAATTTTCTTGGAACAATCATAGAACTGTTTTTTTTCTTCAATGCTCGTAAAGCCTTTAGGTCTTTTACCCCGAATGGGGCTTATATAAGCGTAATGCCCATAGAATTTAATTCTTTCTTTTCTAAGACCAAAGTCTTCTGTTCTTATGGTTACTGTCGATAATGGATCCCATCTCTTAATTGGAACATCATAAGATGTTTTTCCGACAAAATTTTCTTTACTTATAATACCCCACTCCATAAAATCTGGAAAAGGCTCTTCGCTCGAAATTATTTTACACCCTTTAAATTATGATATTATTTTAATAGAAACTACCACTCTTATATATTTAACTTAAAGATTCATAGATATAATACTATTTTTATACAACTGTCAATCATTTAGGTATACTTAAAAACACATCTAGGTAAAATAAAATTTTTTATAGAATAATGATTAAAAATAAAAAATTGTTCACTCTTACAAAAATGTCGTTAAATTTAATTCTATATGTTTTCTTTGAATTTTAGATAGAAAAAAAGAAAAAGAATAAAAAACTCAATTTCACCAATAATATTATAACAAAATATATTTAAATATGTTAATAGAAGTTTTTAGTGTTCTAGCCTCTTTAAAATTTTATAAGTTTTAAATTCTCGTACGGGTTCGGAGTTTTCATTTACCCCTTCAATTGGTACTCGAACAAAATTTTTATCGTCAAAATCTTCTATTTCTATTTCATTATATTTTGCCATATTACTAGCGAGTTTAAGCTCCTTAATAAGGAAACTTCGGACTGCACATCTTATTAATTCTGATCGACTGGGGTACAGTCCTTCTTGCCCTATCAACTTATTTATCGCATCTATATAACTTTCAGGTACATTTACGGTAACTATCTTCATCCAATCGCCTTAACCATATTTTTTTCTGATTATTCTATATATAATTATTTATACCAAAATAATATATAAACATTGTTTTTTAGTGGGTTAATATATTCTGATAAAATAATTTTTACCAAAAATCTTAATGAGTCAAATTTGGCACCCCATTCTTCATTTTGGATATAAATTTTTAAATATAACCGCGGAAATTGAATTAAAAGTTCTATTTGAAAATATTTTATCAGAATATATTAAAGTAGTTAAAATTTTTTTAAAAAAACTAATAACTCCTAAATACAAAAAATGTTGGACTTTTAAATTTGGAAAAAAAAATTATATGTCATTTTTTTCGCGAGAAAAAACAGAAATAAGCAAAAAATGTAAAAACAAGGAGAAATGTCTGAATTGAAAGAATTTATATTCGCTTTTCATTCTAAATATTTAATTTTTCAAATATTATGATAAAAAATCTTGATTAGTCTATTATCTCAAAATTCTAAATAATAAAAATAAAAGTTCAACACTTTGGAGAAAGAGTGAACACGTTTAATTCTTAAATTACTAGAGAATTAATACTCCTCCTCCAGATTGACAACATTGATTAGGTTTTTGTTCCCCTTAGCCATGCGAGCAATATTTTCCACTACTTCATTCCATCTCAACAGATCACTAAAAGGAGAGTATGCCCTATGCGGAGATAAAATAATGTTATCAAGTGTATGAAAAGGGAACTCATAAGGATGTTTAATGCCGTTTTTATCTGGAAGCGGATGATAATCATACCAAACATCTATAGCTGCCCCCGTAATTATTCTATTTTTCAAAGATTTGTAAAGATCCTCTTGATTAATGATCTCTCCTCTAGCAATATTGATAATTAGACCATCTGGTCCTAGCAAACGGATTTCCTTGGCTTTAATTAATCCTGATGTTAGTGAAGTAACTGGAATCGCTATCATTAAAACATCAATTTCTTTTAAAAAATCATACAGCTGGTTGAAATCGTATTTTTTAGCGGGAGTGGGCAACTCGTTCTTTTGTTTATTCCAATTATTTCTTAAAATATGAAAATTCACATTAAATCCTGAGAGAAAACAATGTACTTTTTGGTTAATTGCGCCATAACCTAGAAGTCCAATTTCTCGAAAGCGTAATGGAATTGATGCTGCATCTTTATCTCCAGTACGCCATCTACCTTCTTTCATCCATATGTGATGAGAAATAGTTTTGTTCATCAGAGTTAAAAGTAGGGCAACGGCATGTTGAGCTACAAAGTAAGAATTACCGTGTCCATTGATCAATAAAACTTTACGATTTTTATTTACTCTCCTAAATAAATCCAAAAGATGATTGACACCAGCACCGGGATTAATGAATACTTTTAGTTTAGTTGCCTTGTCTAACAATGTTTTTGAGGGTCTCCATCCAATCAAAATATCTGCGTTAGGAACTATATCTGATAAAATCTCTTCAGAAGTATCTTTTGGAAATAAAATTTTTACATTTGGATGTTTTTTAAGGTTTTTTCCTAAGTAATTCTGGACTTCTTTTGACACAGGGGATGTAAAACAGACCGTGATTTTATTTGTACTCATTTGATCTTCACAATTTACTAAAGTTTATGATAAGTAATAACTGCTAGTGAAATGACTATGTTTTAAATAAATTTTTATATTCAATTCGTTGCTATATTTATAAAAAGAAGTAAATCGATAGAATAAGGTTAAGAAATTGTCAGAAGCGAAATTGTTTGAAATCTTTATTGACAGTCTAAATTTTGAAGTGAGCGAGTATTTGGTTGAAGAACTCACAGAACTTCAAAAAGATATAATAAATGATGCTACATTCATTCTAAAAGATAACATTGTAGGAGAGGTACAATCCTTCGGAGGTTCAGTGAAAAAAAATGAGGAAAAATTCAAGGAATTTATGAAAAATGCTGAAACCGAGCTTGAAAAAGACAAATATAAAGAGATCAAGAAGAAATTAAAAGAATACCTTAAAAAACTATCGGAGTTAATCATTAAAACTTGTGTAGCAATAATTCCAGTAAAGGAAATGCCATGGGTTGATGTAGTCTTTCGAACTTTTCCTCGTATAACATATAACGATAAAGTAGAACTTTTGGATAACTCTATTGCATATTACGGTGAAATTAAATGTTTTATTGACAGAACAACATTATATGGAAAGATTAAAGATCAAGAACCTTTGTTCGCACCTTTTACAGGAAATTTAGATCTAGGAGGTTACAAATTAGATGCTTCTGAAAAAGAACCGAAGTCTCATTTGTTTCCTTATATTAGTGCTCTCATAAATTCATTAGATTCTGTAATAACTAAAAATCAATTAGCTAAATATCACGAAGAATTTCAAAGACATGGTGACCCTATCTGTGATTTTTTGATGAAAGATGATGAATTAGTTAAATCTATGAAAAAAATTATTACTGCGTTAGAATCTGGAAGAATCACGTCAGATATTGCGGTTTGTAGTATAGCAATACCTTTACCATCCGATAAAAAAAGTATTGTCTTAATCACTGACGAGAATCAGGAAAATCTTCGATTCGGAAACTGTTTTGAAGCTTTATTAAAATTATCCGCTTCATGTTGTCAAGTACCTTCACAAAGTCATCAAGAACCTACTCAAAGTGCTCCTACTGCTGGACCGCCTGGAGGGGGGATCAGAACACCTGGAGGGCAGGAATTGAAATCTTGGACTGCTGAAGAACTCGCCAGTGAAGCTCAAAAAAGACTAGCCGCACAACCAGATCTTCCAACTTGGAGTGAGGAAGATTTAGTAAAATTCGCTGAAGAGCGTGGTTCAGGCATTCCTGAAGGCATGGATGTTTGGAAAGAAGAAGATTTACTAGAATTAGCAGAGAAACGAAGAAGAGGAGGATTAAATATTCCTGAATGGCAACCTGATCAAGATATGTCGGAGTGTTCTAGCTGTGGATATAGTTTAAGACCCGGATGGAAGAAATGTCCGGTGTGTGATACTCCGGTTGGAGAAAAACCTTCTCAAGAAGAAGAGCCAAAAGAACCATCAAAAGCAGATCAAAATGAGATCTCGGAAGAAGAATTGAATAGTGAAGAAGATACAGATTCGTAAAATCTTTCCTCAAAACTCAAAATTAAGCTAAATGTATTATTTCTTTGTTTGGCTATTAATTTCTAAATAGCATAAAGTTTATAAGAGAGGTTCTTCGTCCAATTCCAAACTTTTTTTAAGCAATTTTTATTTACATCCTTAAGGGAATAAATGATTAGGAAAATTCTGTGTTACTAAAAATATTTTTATTAAAAAGTAAAGATTCTCATGATTTAAATAATCTTGATATCTATAGTTATCCCGAAGATATAGATAATAAAGAAAATCATGAAATCGCATTAAAAATCATTCACGGCCATGATCAAGCATCTCTTATTGAACCATGTTGTGAAAATACTAAAAGTTTTAAAAATTCAAATAAAAAAAAGAATAACACTAACCCTTACGCAATTAGTAGTCCTATTTCGCAGGTTATAGGGGATCAGAACATATTTACTATATGCGTTAATTCTGAAATGCTTATTGGATTAATATTTGAAAAAGAAGATAATCCTTTCGATTATAAAGAAATATACGAGGACCTATCTCACGAACTTCTTAATACGGAAAGATGTTGTTCTTTTAAAGACGAAATTGAGATCGAGAACTTCTTAATAACCCTATTTATCGATATAAAAAGATTCGGAGGCGAAGCTCTTGAAAAAGCTCAAGAAGTTTCTTTACTACCCTCAGGTTTATTTACAAAAGTATTTTTATTTGGAATTGACAATGTTGGGAAGACATCTTTAACCAGAAGACTTAAGACAGGTCAATACAGCGATAACTTTTTTACACCAAACAAAAGATTTAATATTGAGTATATCCAAAGAGAAGATGGTTTATTGTCAATCTGGGATAGTCCTGGTCAGAGTTCATTTAGAGAAAGATGGTTATTAGGGCTTCAAGATTCGAATATAATTGTGTATATGATTGATGTTGCTAACCAATTACGGTTTGAAGAATCAAAGAGAGAATTTTGGAATATTTTTAACCAGAATGAATTTAGAAATGTTCCACTTCTAATTTTAGGGAATAAAATCGATTTAATTAACCATAACGAGCATAATAACAATGATTCTCTTGAAAGAACGAGGAAAGAAATTATTAAATTTTTTGAATTTGAGAAATTAGAAAACAGTAATTGGAAGTTCGTATTCACTTCTGTTAAGACTAGCCACAATATTGAAAAAGCATTAAACACGATTTTCACGCAAGTCTCAGAGTAGGGTTTTGGATTAGATTTTCTTTTATCAATAAATTTAAATAGCTAGCCATTTAAATTTCTATTATATTAAATACTTTCAAATATATTGTTAATTAAGATTTACCATTATTGGATAAGATTAAAATCATGATCAAACGATTAAAAAAAGACCTACAAATAAATGTTGAAGAAAAGGAAGGACAACTATTTTTAGGCGAAAAAGAAAAAGAAATGAGACTTGTAATGCTTCGCCCTAATGAGATCATGGAATTTTGCGAATTCGCTGGAACAAATGCTGAAGATATCCTCATATGGGTTGGAAAATCTCTTGGAAAAATATTCATGGAAAAGTTTTTTTACAATAAAGACTGGAGTAGCGAAAAAATGGCTGTTAAAAAGGAGGTAATATTTGGTACACTTGAGGTTTTGATGCTAATGGGGTATGGCGGACTCACTGGAATGTTCAAGAAAGATCATGTTATTATAAACGTGTATGATTCATTAGCAATCCAAGAAAAAGGAAATATTATGGCTAAAAACTTGTGTTTGCTATATCTCGGTATTTTCAACAGTGTTTTTGATGTCATAGGTATTGATGTAGACGGCGAAGAAGTAGAATGCATTCTAACAGGAGGAGATAAGTGCTCGTATAAGTTTAGTCTTCTCGTAGGCGAATTTGATGACAATTTACTTGATGAAGAAATGTCTGATATAGCAGTGTCAGATTTTTTAGCCTCTTTGTAATGAATCGGTTTTATTACATCAATTTTTTCTGATTTCAATCGATTTTAGACTTACTTTTAAGAATATATAAAAAAATCTAATTATTAGATTATATTCTTATACTAAACAAACGTGAATATTAATTAAGATGGTAGAAAAACAGATTTTAAAACTTTCTAAATTATGTGAGCATTGGGCGGAACATAACAACTCTCATAAAGAAAACTATATAAAATGGAGAAATATTGCTAAAGAAAATGGTTTAAATTCAGTCGTAGAGAAAATCAATAAAGCAATCGAGATGATGGAAAAAAGCACCAAATTTTTACTCTCAGCTAAAAATGATATTGAAATGAAAGTGGATTTAACCTAACAAGTAAGCTTTGCCGTGTGAAACTGTTAAAAAATTATCAAATCTTATTCATCATTCATCTTTAAATTTTTTAAGCTTTTCTTCGCGTCTTTTGAGAACCTTATGAGTAACATCTTCTAGTATCTTTTCTCTTTTATTAAAGAAATCGGGATCTTCCATATTCTTTTTCATATTTTCTACCATTATTCTGGCGATATCCTCAGCCGTTTGATTTTTATTTTCTTGGTCATCCTCTTCACTCAATTATAAACACCTCTACTTTTAGATATTTCATAAACTGTTCTGTTCTTAAATTTATTATTATCAATCATCAAGATAAAATCATTAATATTACATTTCGCAAAGTTCAATTTTCCTTTGAATTCCTCTAAGTTCATATCATATAGGATAGTTCTTTTAATTTCTCTGAAGCCATCAAGGTATAATAAATAAACTTTCTTCACTTTATCGTGGGAAATAATTATATTTATAAGAGATTTCATATCGTCAAAATCATCCTCTGGAATAAGATAATGATGGCCTTGATACAAAATTCCATCATTATTCCCCTTAAATTCCTCAAACATTTTATAGATTGGTTGGCATATATGGCAATCTGCATAAATGGGCATCTGATCTCGATAAGTTAATTTATTGAATATATTATAGTAAGTATCATTCTTGTTTCTCAGTTTTTCTCTTATCAAATTCCTCACATTATCCCTATCAGCTTCTTTCCAAGTTCCTTGTGGGAAAATAAGAACACAAAAATGTTCATAAGCTCCCGTTTTTCTATGTTTTACCATGGTAGTACAATATTTTTTTTACGATTTCAATTATTTTATTCTTTATTTATTGAATATAATATAGAATTTATAACTCCCTTAAGTTTATGAGGTCTATGCTTAGATAATGTAACCAATAATGTGTTTGTTTTTCTAATAACTTAAATACCTAAAGTAGTCTATATTCTTAATAAAGAAGATTTTAAAACAATTTTATATGCATATTAAATAGAGGAGAAATTACCATTCTCATTTCAAAAAGTTATTTACTAATGGTTTTAGATGAACAGACGGGGAGTAGTTATTCTAAAGGCTACGAAAGTTTAGGTTTTGCAGGGGGATTGTTATTGGATCTATTTCTTCAAGGTAAAATAGCTTTAACAGAAAGTAACATTGAAGTAATTGATCCAAGTGCAACGGGAGATGATTTTTTAGATTCAATACTCGAAATTATAAAAACATCAGGTAAAAAACGAAGTTTAATGAATTGGATCGATCTACTTTCTCAAAAATATGCCTATTATTATTTATATTTCGATTTAATGGAAAAAGAAGGTCTTTTAAAAAGCGAATTCAGCCCCCTTTTAAAAACTAAGCTCTATTATTTACAAAAACCAGAAATCAAAGAACAATTGTTAGGAAAGATTCATAACGTGGTTAATAACAGTAAAGAGGCTAGCTTTAATATTATATGCTTGCTAACTTTATTAGAAGAGAGTAATTTAATAAAAGTTTATATGCCTCGGGACCTTCGAAAGAAAGTCAAAAATCTTATCAAAAGGATATTAAATTCTGATCAATTTGATTCTTTAAGTAGGGAAATGATCTTAAAGATTAAAAAGGAAATTGTAAATGTAATAGGGGCAAGGAATATGTTTATGATGGATAAAGCATAAACAATGTAAATAATTTATATAAAATATTTGGAAACTTAATTTTTTTTTAAGAACCTGGAAATCTTGTAAAAAAATAAAGTTCTTCAAAAGAAGAATTTTTGGGCGAATAAATTATAAGTTATAAATAAGGACACAATAATTGATTAAAGGAATAAATTTATCAATGGTAATAATTGTAGCTTGAAATAGTCGATTTTTTCATAAATTAAGTCAACGTTGTCTGATAAAAGCCATAGATAAACAGGTATTTTTAGTTCGGAATATTCGAATAGCTTTTCTCCTCGAATAGCAAACCCATTCAGAGGAAAATCTAGCGTCATGGAAGGTTCTCTTGTTAATCCGATTGAATTATGAAAGTTAGAAAGTGTTTGCATAATCAAAGCAGTATTATTTAATAACGCCTCGTCAATATCCGAAATCGTGTAACTTCCAAATATTAAGCCGTCCATAGAAATTAAACTTGAAGCCTTTCCTTCTATCGTAGTTGTAAAATCCTCAAGAATATTTTCTATAATTTCAGATGTATCAGAAACTATTTTTAACGCTTCGCTAAACATCTGCAATACAGTTTCTTTTTGATATATTGTTGTATCGGAATACTTAATTGAAGTTTTTTCGTGTTCCCTTACTATATGATTAAACTTATTTTTTATCGCAGATATGTTATTCTGCCACTCAAGAGATGTGCGAATATCCTGATCGCTTTTGGATAACACAACTAAAATTGGAGGAAATTCGTTTAATTCTTTTAAAACTTTTAAAACTTCACGGAAGTAATTCGCTGCTTCTGCAAATCTATCACTATCCTGCGTGTCAATTACATATAAAACTAAATCTGCTTCAGTAAAAAATAATTCCGGTCTATTGAAATAAAGTTTTTCTCTATATTGAACTTGTCCTCCTAAATCCCAAGAAAGTATTGGATAACCAAAAAAATCTAATTTTTCGCGCTTTACTCCCCTTGTTGGTAGAAGAGACTTGATTATTGAGAATTTATCTTGAAGAACAGCTAAGATACTGGTTTTTCCACCATTATCCAAGCCAATCAGTAATATTTTTTTATGAGTTTTTGTTTTTTCCTTTATGGCTTTTTCTAATACTTGAGCGATCTTAACCCATTTTATAAGCACATTATTAGGTATTTCTTTAATATCGGGAAGGCTTTCTAAAGAGAGATGTGCTAACTCCTCTATGTTTTTAACATTATTTTCAATTAATTTTTCTGAAGAAATTTGATCTATCCCAATTAGAGCATCTGGTTTGAATTTTAACGCTTCGTCTAATTCGTTAAGAATAACCGTCCTTTTGAAAAAATCTTTAATGATAATGTTCTTTGTCTCCTCTTCAGACATGGCACATCGGATTTAATATCAGTTTAACTTAATTTATAAAGTAACTTTATTTTATAGTAAAATATCTAATTAATAAAATTTTAGTTTTGTGGAAAAACATAATTATTTATTATAATTGTCAATGCAATTTATATTAATCACAAACATTTATATTATAATATTTTATATTATAATTATATAAATTTAAAAGGGGCGAATAATGATAGTTAAGTATTTTTTTAAAATAATATCTTGTTTAACAATTTTT
>JABXKD010000070.1 GCA_013375475.1 Promethearchaeota archaeon | reverse complement strand
TATTTCTCTTAAGATATTTGTTCTTTTTTCGGGAGTACCACCATATTCATCGCTACGTAGGTTTGTAAAAGGGGAAATCTTTTCTCACTTTTCAGTTTGTTAGGATCTTGTAATCTAAAAAAATGAATAAGAAATTACTTTTTATTATATTAGAAGTAAAAAATTACTGTCGTTTTTCAACTACAGATCAGATATTTTAAATAAAATCAGGTTTCCATTAAATTAACGTTAATACCTTATAGGTATTAATTTTTTTTTCTTTTCTGTAATGGTTATTAATTACGATTTGCTATACTTTTTTAAAATGACGATAATTCATTTTTTTATTAATTAGGTAGGTTTTCGTTTCCAAATTTTCACCGATTCAAAAATAAATACAGAAGTGCAATAAATTATAAAAAACAGAAAAAGTAGGCTAGCTGGATTGGTAATAAACGCATCACCATAAATACTCGCAAGATAAACATATCCTACTACACCCAGAATATTAATAATTAAGTATAAAGAATATCGGGGAATCATAAGATGTCCTAAGCGAAAATAAAACCCTAGTACACCCTTTTTGACACCTTCCTTCACGTAATATTTTCCATCTTCATCTTTTTTTGAAATAATCCCTGCCTTCATTAATTTATCTAATTGATAGGCTACCGTTCCAGAAGACACCATTTTTAATGCCTTCTGAATTTCCCTTACTCCCGCGTGATGATGAGTTAAAATATACCAATATACTTGGAGAGTCTTACCTTGCAATACTTTTTCCCGATTTTCCTTTATTTTTTGTGCTTGTACATCAGAATCTGACATTGCAAGTAAAGTTCTATTTTTTGATTTCGAGGATCTATAAGTTATTGCAAGTCCTTCCTTTTTATACTTTCTCCCACTTGGTGTCATAAGAAATCCAAATCCTCTTGAGGTTTTTTAAACTTTCTACCGTTTTTATATATCATAAAAACAGAAACTCCAATAATTGCAGTAGAAATAATAAGAATACTTGGCAGGTAATTTAATGATGGCGTAGTAGTACAATCATTATCTTGAATTACATTTCCTTGGCAATTCAGTTCAACGATGCATTCATCATTTCCTATTAAAGTATTTCCCGAAACGATGTTATAACCGTTATTATAAAGAATTATACCATATTTGTTATTATTTGCGGTGTTTCCCGAAATGGTGTTATAATTGCTATAGAAAAGAACTATCCCACATTCATTGTTATTGTTTGCAGTGTTCCCCGAGATGACGTTATAATTACTATCTATTAAGCATATCCCACTAAAATTATTGTTATCTATAATATTTCCCGAGATGGTATTGTTAAAACTTTCATCCATCCATAATCCCTGCATATAATTTTCACTAATAATGTTTCCCGAGACGATAACGTTATTATGACCACCACCTATATTTATCCCACACATTTTATTATCCTTCATAGTGTTTCCCGAGACGACAGTGTAATTACTGCCTACTAAATAGATCCCACTCCATGTGTTGTTATTTGCAGTGTTGCTCGAGATGGTGTTATTATAACTGTCAAATAAATACATCCCACCCCTATTGTTATTTACGATATTTCCAGTTATTGTGTTGTTATAACAACCCCCACTATAATCCAAAACATCGCCTAATACTATCCCCACCTGACTATATGAACAATCATTACCAATTAATTGAGAATTATTAACATTCAATAATCCGATTCCAGCATCTGATCCCCATTCCGTATTATAGAGGGTACAATTTTCGATTTTAAAATAAACATTGGAATTTTCAATCAAAATAGAATTTCCAGAACTGCCACCATCTATTACCAAATCTTCTATAACATAAGGATCAGAATAAGTGCCACTTCCTGTACAATTTCCAGCATTTCTAAAATCAACCCAACCAGAATTATTGATTATATGAATTTTTCCCGATACTGCTGAGATTTTTAGATTTTCATTATCTAAATTAGTTACATCGCTGTTACCCGTAATAAAACTTGGATTAATGGTAATTTTTGGGATTAAAGCGAACAGGATTCCTAAAGTGATTAAAATTATTATTTTTGATTTTGTATTTGATTTCATATTGGTTTCACCATTATTATAAAAAATTTCTTATGTTACAATTATGTCTTCTATTTAATAATACTATTTTCTGAACAAGATGGCACCAAGTTGTTCAGAAATTAGAACAACTCAAAATTTCTACCCTAATTGTTTTAAAAGCGGGCGTTTTTAACTAAAAACTTTAGATTTTTTTAAGTTCAATCAAGGTATGAGGAATTTCCCATAATATTACACTAGAACTAACTAAGTAAAATGAAGAAGGTATTATCAAGGGATTTAAAATAGAATTTAAAAAATCAATACAGGGGGATTCAATTTAAAAATTAATCTTTAGGGCTTCTATTCAGGAATGATTATTGTAGTGTCTTCCTTAATCCGATCCAGAACAATTTGAGTTTTAACTTCTTCTACTCCTGGAAGGTTTCGTAATTGATCAATTAGTCTCATAGAGTCCTCATGGTCTAAACACTTAGCCATGATAAAAAGAGGGTATTCTCCGGTCACTACATAACCGTATTTGATTTTTTCCATTTTCTCTATTTTTGTTTTCACTTCTTCAATTGGTTCTTGTGAGTTAATTCTCAATGATGCCATGACCATTTCTCGATATCCCAAATGACGACAATCTATTAAAGCTACATACTTTTTAATTAAAGTTTCCTCTAATTTTTGAACGCGAGCCCTGATTGCAGTCGCACTTTTTGGTTTTTGTTTTAACTTTGCTGATACCATTTCAGCAATCTTGTTTATTGTGATTTTTCCATCATTTTGTAATAAATCCAAGATTTCTCTATCAATCTCGTCTATCTCTATAGGTTTGGTATTATCGGTTACCATTGTAAAAACTCAAATTTTTTTTTATTATTAATTATAAAATAGTGAATACATCCTTATAATTTTTTTCACTACTACTTATGATCTATTTAGTTTTTTTTATAGATAAAAGCGATTCTTATAAACAAAAAAACTATGATTTAAATACTGGTCTGCATTTTAAATCTACAAGGAATATCAAATATAAACTTTATTTGGTATAAAAAGAGAAAAAATAAAAAAAATAACTAAAAAAGTTGAAAAAAATGGCAGATTTAACAATTAATGCTGTAGGAAAAAAATGCCCTATGCCTGTACTCATGACAAAAAAGGAGTTAAAGAAAATGAGCGCAGGACAAACTCTTGAATTGGTTGTTGACGACAAAGGAGCCTTAAAAGACGTACCTGCTCTTGTTAAGAATACTGGTGATACAATCCTCGACACAAAAGAAGATAGCAACAACATTACTTTTACGATTAAAAAAGCTTAAACTTTAGGTAAACGAAAAACGTGATAACGATGACAACCTATTCTTTTTTTATTAGTACAGAACCGTATAAATTTGAAGCGAGTGATTCGTTAATAGAAATGTGCAAATCCGTGATAAAAAAAGGACACACGATTAAGGGATTCTTTTTCTTTGGAACTGGCGTTTACAACATAAAGGGAGATATTAGTAGTGGAAGCTCTATAAGAAATATTCCCAAAAAATTAGAAAAATTTACGACTGAGAATAATATTCCTGTAGTTGGATGCTCAACCTGGGTAAGTTTAACAGGATTAAAAGAATCGAGCTTTATTGAAGGAGCATCAGAAGAGGGATTAGGCGATTTTTCTAATTGGGTGGTGGAATCAGACAAACTAATTGTACTTGGAGCGGGAGGATAAATATAATGATAGAATCTGTAGTAATAATAACCGATCAATCACCAATGGGTAAAAATTCCGCTATAGAAGCAATTCGCATCGGTTCGGGATTTGTTGCGCTTGGAGAATTTGTCAACTGTCAAATCGTATTTATGGGAGACGCTGTGTATTTACTCAACAAAAACGCGAAACCAGAGGCAATTGGAATGGACACTTTGGAAGAAACTTTCGAAATCGCAGATTTATCGGACTTAGAACTTTACGTAGTAGATCAAGCTTTAGAAGACGCGGGGATGAGTGCTGAAGACTTAATTGAATACGAAAATTTGAAGATCGTCACTATTGACGAAGTTGTTGATTTAATTGAAAACGCAGATACGAGTTTTAGATTTTAACCGAGGAGACTAAAAAATGACAGAAAATAAAAAAGTTTTATATTTATTTGGATATAGCGAGATAACAGGGACACATTTGGGGCGATTATTCCCGATTTTAAAAGCACAAATTAACAAAGGTTCTGAGCTTGGATTAGTATTAATTCACGACGGAGTAATTGGAATTAGCAAAAAAGGTAAAATTTCGGATAGGATGCAAGAACTGCTCAATATGAACATTAAAATTTATGCAATGATTCCTGATTTACAAGCTCGTGGGATTGCTCTGGAAAACATTCACGATAAGGTTAAGCCTATCGGATATGACGATCTAGTCGATTTAATAGATGTAACACCAAAGATAATATCTTGGATGTAATAGCTCCAAGAAATCAAAATAGATTTTTTGAAAATCAAGGTTATAAAATATAACAAAATTTTGGAATAAAATGAATTAAAAATTTAAAAAACAAATAAACAGAAGTGAAAAAAATGGGAACAAAAATTAGCTATATAGTTAAGGACAAATCGTTCGAAAAGTTCGCAATGATGATGCTCCTTGGTACCACAGCAGACGCTATGGAAACTGAATCCAACTTTTTCTTTACCTTTTGGGGTTTGAAATTACTAACCAAAAAGCATAAACCGAAAGTTGCTGGAATGCCTTTTCCAATGAAAGGTATGGCAGCAGGCATGTTCAAGAAAAAAATGGCAAAGTTTGGAATTGAAGATCCATGGGGTATGATCAAAGACGCTATCGAAAACGGTAACATGAAATTATTTCCATGCCAAATGACGATGGATTTAATGGGAATTAAGCGAGAAGATATGTTTGATTTCGTAGAAGACCCTGTTGGTGCCGCAACGTTCTTAGAAATGAGTGAAGGCGGAAGAATAGTCTCACTATAAATATATAAATTTTTAAAAAATTTTTTTTTTTTTTTCAAGTTAAAAAAATGGTGGAAAGAATGTCAGAAACAAAAGAAGAACACCGAGAATATAAGACAGATGAAGATTTCGATAAAAATTATTTTAAAGATATTGAAAGAAAGTCGAATATCTGGCAATGTATACAGTGTGGTTCTTGTACCGCCAGTTGTGAAAGCGGTAGATGGACTGCGTTAAAGACCCGGTCGATAATCCGAAAAGTAGTGCTTGGCGATTTATCAGTGCTTGAGGATCCCGATATTTGGCTGTGTACGACATGTTATCAATGTTATGAGCGATGTCCTCGTGATGTTAGGCCAACCGATGTCATTATGGAACTCAGAAACTACGCAACAAAATTAGGAAATATATCACCTGCTCATAGGGCGGTTGTTGGCTATTTAAAAAATTTCGGACACGCTGTTCCGATAAATGACGAGATCAGGAAACGAAGGGTCGAATTAGGATTAGAAGAACTCCCTCCTACTGCGTTTAAATTTAAGGAAGAGGGAGATGATAAAGATTTAAAAAAATTTGAAGAATACTTATTTGATCTACCTCCTATAAAGGAGGAGAAAAAAAATGAGGAAAAAAAGGGGGAGAAGTAAGAAATGGTAAAAGAACAAACATTTTCGTTTTTTCTGGGATGTCTTATGCCAAATAGATATCCTGCTATAGAAAAAGCTACGAAGTTTGTAATGGAAAAACTAGGGTACGAGATCTTAGACATGGAACGCGCTAGTTGTTGTCCAGCTCCAGGAGTCTTTCGATCTTTTAACAAGATTGATTGGATGGTAGCGGGCGCGCGAAACCTCTGTATTGCCGAACAACTCGATGCAGACAT
The DNA here is from genome assembly GCA_013375475.1 of Promethearchaeota archaeon. GTDB lineage: Archaea > Asgardarchaeota > Lokiarchaeia > Sigyniarchaeales > SOKP01 > SOKP01. The sequence continues at coordinate 11,985 of JABXKD010000070.1, read as the reverse complement.
CCTTACAGTTTGCAACGGATGTTTTGGAACGCTCCAAGAGATTAATAAACACCTGAAAGAGAACGAAGAACAAAGAGAATTGGTAAATGAAAAACTAAAACTGCTCGGAGATTACGAGTTCAAAGGTACGATTGATGTCCGACACGTTGCTGAAGTATTAGGATACGAAATTGGCCCTTGGGGTATAGAAGATCTAATTACTAGAAAAGTAAACGCTCGTGCGGCTGTACATTATGGATGTCATTTTCTAAAACCAACAAGGATTCGAGAGATTGAAAGTTCAGAAGGACCAACGATCGTTGAAGAATTCATTGAAGTATTAGGAGTGGAATCTGTTAAATTTAAAGAGCAATTAACTTGTTGCGGTGCTGGTGGAGGCGTAAAGGCGTATTCCGGTGATGCGAGTATGACGATTTTCGGAGAAAAAATGAAAAATATTGAAGAAGTTAAACCAGATTTTGTTTTAGATATTTGTCCTTTCTGTCATTTACAATTTGAAACGGGACAAGATTATTTAAACAAAAATAAAAGTTGTAATTATGATTATCCAGTAATTCATCTTTCTCAACTCGTTGCGTATTGTATGGGTATGGATCAGGAATTTGTCGGCCTTCAATATCAAATGATGGGAAAAGATTACATTTTTGGCGGAGAAGAAAAAGAAGAAGAGGAGGCTATATAGATGGCCGTTAAAGAAGATAAAATAGAAGATAGTAAATTTGAATCGGGAGACTCAGAAGAACCCAGAATTGGCGTTTTTGTATGTCATTGCGGTCATAACATTGCTGGAACTGTGGATGTGGCAAAGGTGGCAGATTACGCAAAAGATTTACCAAATGTTGTAAAAGCAGAGCATTACATGTTTATGTGTTCAAAACCAGGGGTTCAGATGGTCAAGGATTCAATTAAAGAATTAGGAGTTAATAGAACTGTTGTAGCAAGTTGTTCGAAAAATCAACACGGTAAGACCTTTGCGAGAGCTATCTCTGAAGAGGGCATTAATAAACATAAACACCAACAAGTCAATGTTCGAGAATACTGTAGTTGGGTTCATAGAAAAGATGAGGAAAAAGCAACGGCAAAAGCACTTCGATTGGTTGAGGCTGGAGTAAATCGAGCTCGAAAACTTGAAGATGTGGAAACGAGACGTATATCGACCACTAAAGCGGCATTAGTTATTGGTGCGGGTATCGCTGGCCTTAGATCTGCTAACGATTTAGCAGAATTAGGAATTCCAGTGTTTTTAGTGGAGAAAAATTCGACGATTGGGGGCCATATGACGCAATTGAATAAAACATTTCCAACTTTAGAGTGTCCACAATGTTCGATATCACCTTTAACGAACGGAGTAGCGAATCATCCCTTAATTGAGCTTTATACAAATGCTCAAATTAAAAGTATTGAGGGATCACTAGGAAATTTTGAAGTTGAAATCGAAATAAAACCTCGCTATGTTAAAGATAATTGTACTTCTTGTGGTGAGTGTTCTTTACACTGCCCAGTGGAAGTTCCCAGTGAATGGGATAAAGGTATGTCTATGCGGAACGCTATTTATAAAGCATATCCACAAGCAATTCCTGCAACATTCGTAAGGGACAAAAAATCTTGCATAGAATGCAACACATGCATTAATGTATGTCCCGTCCAAGCAGTTGATTTTTCAATGGAATCTGAAACAAAAACGGTTAAAGTTGGCTCGATTGTTGTTGCTGTAGGGTATGACGAATACGATCCTACGGAAATTGAACCCTATCATTATGGAAAAGATGGATACGAAGATGTTATTACTCAATTAAAATTAGAAAGAATGTTGTCTCCAACATCGCTTACAAATTCAGAAGTATTACGACCTTCTGACGGGAAGCTTCCTAAAAGCGTAGTAATGATTCAATGCGTAGGTAGCAGAAACGAACAAGTTGGAAATAAGTATTGTACTGGTGTATGTTGTAAATTTGCGATAAAGAACGCTCGAATTGTAAAAGAAATGTATCCTGATACCGATGTGACTATTTGTTATATAGACGTGCGAACTCCAGGATTAAATTTTGAAGAGATGTATCAATCTGCTCAAGAAGTTGGAGTCAGATTTATTCGGGGTAGACCTTCGGAAATTGTCAAAGACCCAATAAGTGGAGAGCTTAAGGTGATTGTAGAAGACACATTAAGCATGACTCCATTACAATTGAACGCTGATATGGTTGTATTGTCAGCAGCGATGGTTCCCCCTGAAGGAATAGGTCCTCTTGGTTCTAAACTTAAAGTTTTACGTTCCAAGGAAGGCTTCTTAAAAGAATTTCACATTAAAATGAACCCTACGTTGAGTAGTAAAGGAGGAATTTTCTTAGCGGGCACGATTCAAGGTCCAAAAGATATTTCTGAAACCGTAGCACACGCAGGAAGCGCAGCTGCTCTAGCTGCAGCACCTTTAGTCAAAGGTTATATTGAAAAGGAAATGTTAGTGCCATCAATAGATTACGATTTATGCGTTAATTGTGGAATTTGTAAAACTATTTGCGCACCGGCTGCAATTGACATTGATGAAAATGGGAGACCGACGATTAACGAGATTGCGTGTAGATCGTGTGGTATGTGTATGCCAAGTTGTCCAACGAAAGCAATTCAATTAATAAATTTTACAGACGATCAATTATACGATGAAATAATTGCTGTATCAGGCGGAGGTGCTGTTTGCGAATGAGCAATTGTGAAGTACCTGATGAATACGTACAGGAAAGGATTAACAACATTGTTGTATTCATGTGCAACGAATGCGGTCAAGGTTCAGCAAACACAGCAGGTGTCGCTAGAATGGCGTACGACGCTGCGATAAGAATAATTAGAGTGCAATGCACTGGTCAAGTCGGACCAATTCAGATCATGGAAGCGCTAACTAACGGTGCGGATGCTGTTGCGTGCGTAGGCTGTTGTTTAGGGGCGTGTCATTTTTTTAATGGTAATATAATTTCGATGCATAGAATAAAATTGATGAAAAAAGTCTTTAAAGAGTTAGGGTATAGCGATCAGTTTGTAAACCAATATACTTCGAGAGCTGCGGAAGGCGAAACCGCTGTTGGTGATTTCGAAGATATTATAGATCGATTAACAACTGCAATAACAGAAAAGGGGACGATAAAAGATGGATGTTAAGGTATTCCAATTTAACGGATGCAAAAAGTGTTTCAATGAATCCTTATTATTAAAAGAAGGGTCTAAATACAGAGTTGAATTTGTTTCCAATCCAAAGAACTGGAAAGAAGAAAAAGTTGATGTTTCAGTTATTACGGGTTATTTACTCCCTAACGACTTAGAGCATCTGGAACGCATAAAAAACAATTCTACTAAAATTATTGCTTATGGAGACTGTACTGCCACTGGTGGAGTATTTGCTTTAGCAAATCAAAAAGGGCACGAGGTCACACCTTTAACGAATTTAGTTGAAATTTCTAGTAATGTTCATGGATGTTTAGGCGAAATTGAAGAATTAAAATTAGTCATTGACGGAACAAAAGTTCCGAAATTAAAAAGTTTATGTCAAGTTTGTTCCAGAAAGGCAACTTGTGACTATTTAGAATCAATCAATAGACAAATTGAATTAAAAGATTCTGAAACGTGTTTTAACGACTTAGGATTTCTATGTAGTGGTTTTACTGCGACTGAATGTAAAGAAAAATGTATTGATTACAATACTCCTTGTAGAGGTTGTAAACCAAGCATAGATCGTTCTGGAATTCGCATGTTAGCAATGTTCGGAACCTTAGCTGGGAACATAGAGATTGCAACGGAGCATTCAGTTAAAGGAGCAACTGACAAATTAGGAGACGAGGTTGACGATCTTACTGATAGTTTACCTGATGTGGTCGGAAATTTTTTCAGATTCACATTACCTACTTCTGGTTTTCCAAAAGGTAGAATCCCTTCTTCGGGATCTTTGCTGGAAGATGTTTTTATTGGTAGACTGATCGAAGAGATTCCTTTGATAACAGGTCTTTTAGGTGGCGCTAAATCAATATCGTTAACGCTTAAATTCATTGAATCCTACGAGAAAGCAAACCAAATAGAAGTAAGCGAACAGACAAAAAAATACCGAAATAAGCTTTTACTATTAGAAACTGACTTACTAAAAGCCATTGAGAGCGAAGATGCACCAAAATATAGAGAACTTACAGATAAAATTCGATCAATCGCGGGAAACATGAACTTATCAAATGTATTTTATGGTGGATTCAAGTCAATTATCGATCCTAACGATGATTTTAACGAGTATAAAGCCCATGTTTTTGATGTGGTGGAAGGAACCTACAAAAATGGTTCGATTGAATATACCCTTGATCCAATTGGTATTATAAAAGAAATTAAAATTAACGAGGAATTATTATGAGTTTTGATTTATTAAGAAGTGAAATTATTGACGCGGGCTTATGCCAAGGTTGTGGTCTATGTGCAGGATATTGCAAGCATATTGAAATGGAAACATTACGACCGACACTTAAAGATTATTGTATCCTTGAAAGAGAAGGCCAAGATTGTGGTAAATGTTACCAAAACTGCCCTCAAGTATTGCAGAAAAAATTTAAAGAGCTTCAACCTTTGGGAATTTATTCTTTAAGAAGTAAGGACTCTGAAATACTAGAGAAAGCGTCAAGCGGAGGATTTGTCACAACAATTACAAAACAGCTCTTAAAAGATAAGGAGTTATCTGAAGTCGTGATGGTCCAAAATATTGATGATTTACCTAAAGCAAGCAGAGTAACTGATCCAGAAGATGTGATTCAAAACGCAGGTGCCGTGTATGGAAGATCTGGGGTCTTAGAGAAGCTAGTAGAGGTAACTGGAGATAATTTTGAACCCGTAGGTATTGTTGGAGTTCCATGTGAGATAAGAGGAGCTTCTGAAATGGGAGAAGAAATGAATCGAGATATCCTTAAAATTGGATTATTCTGTAACTCAAGCATGAGAACTGCAGAAACAGATCGTGGTTTAGTCTGCTCGCCATGCTGTGGAGGCTGCCCTTCGGGTGTTAATGCTCAAGGATATATCTCATTGATAAGAGAAGGTAAATATCTGGAAGCTGTAGATTTAATTCGCAATGACAATCCACTACCATCTATATGTGGAAGAATTTGTACGCACGAATGCGAACACGGGTGTACTTTAATCGGCTCGGATCACCCTGTCGCTATTAGAGAATTAAAAAAATTCATTACAGAATACGAAATTAAGCAAGATATAAAAAAGAGTGTGAAGATTAAGAAGAAATTAGGCAAGAAAGTTGCGATAATAGGCGCTGGACCGGCAGGTCTTACAGCAGGATATTTTTTATCGCTTAAAGGCTATTCTCCCACAATTTTCGAAAAAACTGATCACACTGGTGGTATGCTTCGATATGGAGTACCTCAATTCCGGTTACCTGATTATGTATTAGATTATGATGTTGAGACTATCAAAAAAGCTGGAGTGGATATTGTATTTAATAAACCATTAGGACCTGATATGACGATTGAGGACTTAAAAAATGATGGATATGAAGCTGTTTTTATAGCAACAGGTCAGTATAAACCACGGACTTTACACTTAGAAGGAGAAGAACTTCCTAACGTACATGTTGCTATCAATTTTCTTATAGATAGAAAATATCGCGATTGGCAGAAGCAGCAAGAATTTAAGGGTAAAACAATTGGAATAATAGGCGGTGGTCCCGTTGCAGTTGATGTTGCACAGACAGCTCTGAGGCTAGGAGCAGAAAAAATCCACCTTGTCGACATAATGAATGAAAAGGATCTTGAACTCGTACTTCGAGAAATTCCTGAAGAAGAACTAAAGTTCATGGAATATCATTTTGAAACTTCAGTATCAAAAATCAGCAAAGGAGAAGGTGAGACATTAGTTCTAAATAGCTACAAAATCGAAAAAGGAGAGGTAGATAATACTGGGAGACGCTCAATCAATAAAATTGAGGGTTCTGATTATGAAATTAAAGCAGACGCTATAGTTATTGCCGTTGGTCAAGCCGTTGATTTCAATTTGATTGACATTGCTACGGGCAATAAACTCAAAAAGGAACACAATAAAATCGAGATCGATCCGATAACTTTTGAAACCAACATTCCGGGAGTTTTTGCAGGTGGAGATACCATTACTCACTCGAAAGCAGTTGCAATTGCGGCAATAGCCCATGGTAAAGAAGCGGCTATTTCTATTGATCGATACTTAAAGGGAGAGGATTTATCAAAGGGGCGCTATAGGCAAAATAAAATGTTTTTTGAAGGAATTACAAGAACTCCTAAGGATTATTCATTAAAACCAGAATCTTTAGAAGAAGCTACCGAAGACATCCAATGGAATTTTGAGGAAATCGAAGCAATGTTTACTGAAGATATGGCGTTAGCCGAAGCTAGACGGTGTTTAAGTTGCAATCATTATTGTTCTCATTGCCAGGATTTTCCTGCAATTTATTCCGATTTCACGGCAGGAGAGGTTGGTTCCAAGCAAGGCTTCACAACCGTCGTAGCGTGGACAGAAAGAGGAAAAGAAATCATTGAAAAGTCCATAGCTCAAGGGTCATTCGAAGAGGGCACTGTTAACGAGGACGAATTAAAGAAAGCAATCAATCTTAAATCAAAACGAGAAATGGAAGTCTTAGAGAAAACTCCACGACAACAAGTTTTAGATTATGTAACCCTTCAAGGTCCAACCACGATTAGCAACATTTCAAAAACCTTAAATTTAGAAACCAAAAAAGTTCGCTACGAAGCTTTACGATTAGTTCAATTGAATCAAATTGAGATGAATGTTGAACCGGGTTTAGAAGAACCAAGATTTTCACCTTTATGTGAAGATTAATGAATTAAAAACATATTAAAAAAATAAGAGGTATAAATTATGAATTTCGACCAAGAATTAAACGTGTGCGGTTTAGTCTGCCCTGTACCTGCGTTAAAAACCAAAAAACAACTCATGAAAATGCGACCAGGTACCGTGTTAAAAGTAATAACAGACTATAAGCCAGCATCTGAATCGGTTCCACGTGATTTAGCAAAGACTAAGCACAAGCACTTAGGAACGGATTTTCTCGACGATGAAGAGCTCTGGCACATGTATTTCGAAGCTGTAAAATAAAAATATTAAGTATAAAAACTAATTTTCTTTTTTATATCTTTTTTTAATCTATTTAGGTTAAATTTTCTCTTATCACATTTATATAGTTGCTCATCATATATTTTATTATAATTTTCAAACCGATATCCATCAGAATCACTTAATTTTGGGGTATTTTAAACCCTATACTTTATGATGACAAAACAAGAAAAACCTGAGGAATTAATTCTAGCGGAAGAGCTCATCAATGAACGGAAATTTGTTGAAGCTCTTAAAATTATTAACGATATCGAAATGAAGGGTGATTTAACACCAACAAGCCAAAACAAATGTATCATTCTAAAAAGTGATTATTTCATTGGAATAGGAAGATATGGAGATTCACTTAAGCTTGCTGAAAAGGCTTATAAAGAAAGTCAAAGGTTAAATAACAAAAAACAATCAGTAGAATCTTTATTACCTCTAGCAAGGAGTTTATTGGTGTTAGGGGAGCTAGACAAAGGTTTTGAAAAACTAGAAGCTTGTAAAGAATTATTCAAAACACTAACGGGAAAATCCAAAGAAATTAAACGACTAGACACCCGATTAAACAGAATGCTAGGTAATTTTTATGGCTATAAAGGTGATGGAAGACAGGCGCTACTATATTTCAAAAAAGCTTTGTCACTCGCACAGGAGATTGATGATAAGAGCTTAATTTGCATTCTATATAATAGTATTGGGGAATCATATCGTAAGTTAGGAGAATTAAATCGTGCTTTAGAGTTCGCTGAATGTGGCCTTGTGCTACATGAAGAATATTTCATTAAAGCTAATACAATGACTTTGGCCTATTTATTAACAACGCTTATAGAGATATGTATAGAAAAAAGTGATTTAAAAGAAGCGCAAAATTACTTACAACGTTTAGAACAGCTCAATCATAGAGAAGACAATAATATTATTGATCTATTTTTTCGATATTTTAAAATGTATACTCTCTTTTTAAGTTATTTCTTTAAAAATAGCATACTAACCCGCCAAATTTTTCCACGATAGCACCTGCCTCGGATTCTTTGCTGACGATTTTAGTTTTGATCTCCAGGGTTTTTGCGATTTGTAAAATTCGATGTGTTTTGCTTCTATTTTTTGGATTTTTTAGGTATTCTTCGGTTAGAGTAATATAACTTGGCCTAGGTAAATTAGGATTTTGTTTAATAAGTTTTAGCTCGTGATCGATTTCTCTCCACGTATAAAGAACTTTTGAGAACTTTTCATTTTTATTAATAATCTTTGTCAGTTCTGCTAATATTAGTAGTCCCTCTTTGTTAGAAGTTTCGTTAACGATTTTTTTAAAATGTTCTTGAGTTTTTAAGTAATATACGTCCTTTTGATTTTTTGCTTGACTACCTACGATCTTAGAAAAAACAACCTGACTATCTCCTCTTTTTAGCAACCATGAATGATGTTTATTAACATGATTAAGGAACTCATCTGAATATTCCTCTTTCGGGGGAGAAAGCAGGATTACGCTTCTGATGCCTTCTTTAATTATTGGTCTTAATGCGTTTACGATTTCCTCGTGAAAATGAAATACCTGCATTTTATCTTGATTTCTTCTCTTCCTTCCACGATTAATTTTAATGTGTAGTCTAATGGTTTCACTGAATATTCTCCAAAAAACAGCATCAGTATCGTGTAGACCGATAAGAATTGCGATTGGATGACCGCGTTTTGGGCGTCTTTTTCTTTTTTTAGCCATAATATGTTAGTAAATAAAATTTAATTCATTTTGGAACATTAATCGGATAGTATCCGTATTTTTCCCGAACCTTTATCAATAACTGAAAATGCTCTAATGGAATTGCAGGAATAATGCTGTGACCACTAGCAAAAATGAATCCCCCCCCAGGAGCTAATTCACGTATTAATTTCTTAGAATAGATTTCAATATCTTCTTTAGTCCCCGTTGCTAACATCTGGGGGGCGATATTTCCGATAAATGTTGTTTTATCCCCGAATCTTTTGTTCAATTTAAAAATATTGTATTCGGGATTTGCCGTAGTCGATTCAATGGGGTTAAAAGCATCTACACCCGCGTTAACTAAATCGCCAAAAATAGGTTCAATATCTCCGCAAGAATGGAGGATTAACTTGCAATCACGTTTATGGGCGGCCTCGCAAATCCTCTTTATCCAAGGGATGATATATTTTCGATAAGTTCTGGGGCTCATAAACATACTTGTCTTATACCCGTAATCGTCAAAAACCCAAACTGCTTTAGCATCGTTTTCTGCAAAGATTTTAGTCATTTCAAGAGCTAGTTTTCCCCTTTCACTAAATAATTTTTCGGCTTGTTTCGGTTTTGCAAGAATTCTTGAAAATGTCTCAATACCAAAACCTTCCCAAGTAGCCTCCATTAAACCATAAATTCCAGGAACTACAAACACTTCGTTTTTCAATTCTTCTTCTTGGTATCGTTTTAATTCCAAGTAGGTTTTTAAAAAATAAGGATCATTTGGATCGGGGTGTCCTGGAAAAGTTTCGTAATCCTCCATCGTTTTAAAAAAACCTCCGTGATACCCGATTATTTTTGAGGAGTCCCCTGGAAATGTTTCAATTTTGTTAATTCTTCCGAAGTTATCGATGAATCCTCCTTTTATGAATTTCCATGGCCGGAGTTCTATAAAAGCAGGGAATAAATCAAGATATAACGTGCTAAAAAGTTTAGCCATTGGTTTAAAAGTCGCCGATCCCACAGCTGTACGAGACATAACCGTTTTCATTATTCTTGAAATAAACGGAACTAAATAGAGTTTCCCTAAAGCATTTAATCCACCATAAGAACCAGCTTTAGGGCCCATATAGTGTTGAATTATGGTTGCATTTGAAAAATCAGATTCACATCCTGGAACTCGGTCTGGTTCTTCGTGTTCAATTGTTTTTATTACTCTTGTTACTGCGTCCATGTTAATCAAATGAAGTAAATTAGGAATTAATATAATTTTTGTGGATTTAGACAAAGGCAAGAATGATTCCAATAAAAAACCCAATAATCATCCCTAGTATCATTATAAATAATAGGTTGGAATAGTTTTTGGGGGTGATTTGTGACGCTTTATCCATCTTACGGATTATTGAAAAAAGTTTCCAGAAGAAAGTTGCGATCGAGCAGATCATTACGATCCCTGCGAGAATTTTTGTATTTTGTTCGGCGGTTATAAGGATGACAATAAGTAGTGCTATAAATTTATTTAGCTGCCATCCCAACATTTTTACGATAATGTAAATCACTCACTTATTTTTGAAATATTATATTTAGATTTAATAGCTAGGATAATCTGTTCAACTTATGAGTTTTGGATCTGAAAACTTCGGAGATAATTTTCAGCAAAAGTCTAAATACGAAAGGAATAAATTACCAAGACATGCCCTAGATTGGGGAAACAAACCCAAAACCTATAAAGTTTATTCCAATCCCATAAAGAAAATTGAACTTCCACAACCTGATTTTGACAAGTCGATTGATTTTTGGAACGTAATTAAAAATCGACATTCAACACGAAAATTTACCACTGAACCAATGTCTATTATGGAACTCAGTTTGTTTTTATTCGGTATGTCGGGACTAAACCGGGTGTTTCCACAATTTGCTTTTCGAACTGTCCCATCTGCGGGAGGGTTATACCCTATTGAAATTTACTCTGTGGTTAACAATGTAATTGATTTGGAAAAAGGTTTATACCATTATGATATTCAAAGGCATTCACTTAACTTGTTAAAACAAGGAGATTTTCGAAATCAAGTAGCTGAAGTATGTCTTGATCAAAGAATAGCATCCATCTCAGCTGTAAATTTCATTTGGAGTGCGATGATTGGACGTTCTCAATGGAAATATTTGCAGAGGTGTTATAGATATATTTATTTAGACGCAGGGCACATCGGACAGAATTTTTATTTGATCGCTGAAGCGCTAGGTTTGGGAGCTTGCACGATTGGTGCGTTATACGACGACGAGCTAAATCAGTTTCTTGAAATCGATGGAAAAACTGAAACTGTCCTATATGTTGGTGTAGTAGGGAAAAAATAAAAAAAAATAATTTGAAATTAGATGAAAAAAGATTTCTTACTTCTTTCTTCCTCGTAATAAGAAAATTAGTAAAACAGCTGCTAAAGCACCAAAGCCGATAACTAATCCAATGATTAATCCCAGAATGAAGGGATCTAAGGGGGCAGCAGGGAGTCCTGCAGAAGTACATATGTTATCTTCAAAAACATTTCCAGTACTGCCTGTTTCGTTGAAGCATACACCGTTTCCTATAAATACATTACTAAATACAATATTATTATTACTCGTGTCTAGATATGTTCCATTGTTATTGTTATTCGCGGTATTACTCATTATGGAATTGCCAGCGCTATTCAATAGATGTATTCCGTTCATCTCATTGGAATTTGCTGTATTTGACGTAATAAAATTATCATCAGCAGACTCTAAATATATCCCATGCTCATTATTATAGGAAGCTGTATTTTCGTAAAAGAGGTTATTATCAGTATTACTAAATAAATAGAATCCGCTTAAATTGTTATACCGTGCTATATTGTCATTAATAATATTATATCGACAACTATTTTGAAGCCTAATTCCGTCCCAGTTATTATCATGAGCGTTATTTCCTTCTACTAATGAATTATCAATATTATTTAGTAGTATTCCATTTTCTTTGTTGTTATAGGCAATATTGTTCGATAGAGTCATATTTACTTCTGAGAATAAACTTATTCCTGCTATTGAATTATTAAAAGCGCTGTTGCCCGAAACTAAACTATGATCACAACCTACAATGTAAATACCATTCGCATCGTTATTGTTGCAAGTGTTATCTATAAATTCGTTGTAATCACATC
>JABXKD010000006.1 GCA_013375475.1 Promethearchaeota archaeon | reverse complement strand
TTTCTCCCAACGAGGAAAAATTCTATATTTCCATTAACACCAATCAATCAGTAAAATTATTCTTTAATCTAAGTTATAAAATTGAGATTAAAAAAGAATTAATATCTGCTGGTTCCGCAAGTATAAAAGAAAATGAAAAGGTTAATTGGACTTTAACTCCGGAAATAACTAGAATCTCTCAAAACTATTCAGTTAAATTCAACTATCCTAGTAGTTGGTATGATCTAAATGTTTTCAGAAATGGACTAAATCTTACATCTCAAATAGTTGTAAATACAATATATAGTTTTATTTATCTTCCAAACAATACTATTACAAATGGCGCAGCGTGGTTAATTACAGCCAAATCTCCAAACATAGATGTAACTTTAAATGTTCCTATAACAGAATACGGACCAAATGAAATTCTATATTTTTATATTGATCCTCCCATCAAACCCGGTAATTATACAATTTTTTTAATCGACTCAAAAGGGAATGAAGTTGAGAAAGATATAAGCGAAATAACTACAACAAATTCATCTAGGTTAGAGTTCACATATACTCTCACTTCAAAACCTAGTGAGGGAACTTATAAAGCATTCATTTTCTGGAATAATGCGACAAATGCGGGGGTTACAACCCAAACATTTGAAATCACTATGCCTTTTGTATTAGATCCAATCCTTGTTTTACTTATTGTTACCATTATTATCTTAGCAGGAATTAGTGGTTTTACCACATATAAAGCTCTTAAGAGAACAAAAAGAATCCATGAAGAACATAGACAAAGCATATTCAATAAATACATGGACACACTCAATTTGGACTATCTATTAATTGTTGAAAAAATTTCAGGAGTAAATATTTACGATCAAGTTTTAGCTGGTAAAACTATGGATGCTACTTTAATTTCAGGATTTTTACAAGCGATTCAATCGTTCGGAATAGATCTTACCGGTTCAGAAGCTCAATCGCAAATGGTTAAACTCGAATATCAGGATTCTAAGATATTAATGTCGGAATTTAAAGATTTTAGGTTGACTCTCATAATGAAAGAAAATCCATCACAAGATTTCTTGCGATCAATTGAGTTATTATCGTACGATATTAATGAGAGATTTGGCGAGTCACTAAAAAAATTCGATGGAGAAATTAGCCAATTTGAAGGTATAAAAGATTTAGTAGAAAAACGCATTCCTATTTCACTTATTTATCCTTTAAAATTAGAGGAAAATATTGGAATTAAGTTGAAACCAGAAGAAAAAAATATAATTAATCGAGCTTACGGCGTCATGAAGGCAAAAAATGCTAAATATTTCTTCGTTTCCAATTTGATGTCAAAAGAAAGGGGTTTTCAAGTAAAAGAAGCAGAACTTATTTTAAAATTAATAGAAAAAAATATTTTCCAACCAATCCAATAGAAAATTTCTTTTTTTTTCTAATTCTTTTTTATTCAATTAGAAGATGCTTTTTAAGTAACACTAAGACTTAATTAAGAGTTCTATTATTAATTAAACATATAAATGTAGATCGAGCATAAGTGAATTAACATTCTTTTCGAAAAATACGACATTCTATCCCGCCGCATTAATCGACATTATTTAAGGGTTATTGGGATTCTTGTACCCGTTATTACCGTTATTATCTCAGTCATTATCTACGCTTTAAACGATTCATCGTTCAGTTTTCTCACACACTATTTAAGCCATTTGGGTGGGGGGCCAAACGGAGTCGGAATTATATTTAATATAGGGATAATGATATCAGGACCATTGATGATTTGTTTTTTCCTCAATTTGAGCGCATATTTACATAGGAAAAATGGTAACACCTTTCTCATCTATATCTCGTTTATCCCCGGATTATTATCATCAATTGGTACTTTCTTTGTCGGTGTTTTTCCATACACTGTTACGCAAGAGTTACACAATATTTCAGCTAGCCTTTTTTTCTTAGGAGGGTTTGCTTATTGTATTTTGTATGGAATCGCTGAGTGGGTAACTAAAGGAGTTTCCAAGCTTCAAGCTTCTTCAGGGTTTATAGTAGCATTGTTTTTTCTTCTATTTATCATTTTTACAGCAATAAATTACTTTAATCCCACAATAGCTTTAGAACAATCTCATATTGCAGAGTGGATATTGATTTGTGTGTTGATGTCATGGATTATCGGACACGAAGCAAGTATGACTAGAGATAAAAGAGTTAAGTTAAAAGAACCATAAAATACACTTTATACATCTTTTCATTATTCTGCTTTTCCTTGGTTTTCTACCAGTTCAATCGCTTCTTTGATTGCTTCTGGATCGCCTAGGTAATAATGATTAATGGGTTTAAGGTCGTCGTCTAATTCGTAAATTAACGGAATCCCGGTAGGGATATTCAAATTAACTATATCTTCTTCAGAAACATCATCTAAATATTTAACGAGCGCTCTTAAACTATTACCATGTGCTGATATTAATACATTTTTCCCATTTTTGATAGCAGGAGCGATAGTTTCATGCCAGTATGGTAAGAATCGTTCGACCGTATCCTTTAAACATTCAGTTAGGGGAATGTCTTTAGAATCTAAATCCTTATATCGCGCATCGGTTCCTGGATATCTCGGATCTGAAGTTTTAAGAGGTGGCGGAGGTATATCGTAACTTCTGCGCCATATTAGCACCTGTTCTTCCCCTAATTCAGCAGCAATCTTAGCTTTATAAAAGCCCTGGAGTGCCCCATAGTGCCTCTCGTTCAATCTCCACGATTTAAATACCGGTATCCACAATAAATCTAATTCGTCTAAAACGATCCAAAGCGTTCTTATCCCCCTTTTAAGTACCGAGGTAAAAGCAATATCAAATGTAAAACCGTCTTCTTTCAATAATTTTCCTGCCTTATGGGCTTCTATAATTCCTTGATCTGATAGATCTACATCAGTCCAGCCCGAAAACCTATTCTGTTTATTCCACTCACTCTCCCCATGACGTAATAAGACCAATTTCTTCAAATTTCTTCAACTCACTTAAGAAATAAATTTAGTTTTATATTATTTACAAAATGACTCGTATTTTAAATATAAGAAAACTATACTTTTAGGTGTTTTGTAATACGAACAAAAAAAGAAACGAAAGCGATAAATGGGAGGATTATTCAAAAAAGTTAGATAAGAATGCGTTAGAAAAATAACAGTTAGTGACTTAATTAATATTAAATTAGTTTAAAATTGAATTGTCTAAACTTAAATATCAAAAATGAGTATTAAGAATTATCTATTCACTAAAGAATATCTATGATTACTATAAAAAATGATGAAGCGTAAACAAGTTTACAGACTCTCCGCCTTGGCTTTCTTAATATCATTAATTTTTTTTCCTAATTCATTTTCTAACGCAACTATATTAGGTGAATCTGAATTTCCCGCTGAAGAGGAAGATTATTTCGTGTGGGAAACCGTAAATGCGACAGAATCATGGTATTTAGAAGTTGAATTTGCGAAATTCACCGTTTCAGGGATATATAATGAGACTTACAACTCTCAAAATTACTTGTTTATGAATTATACACTTGAATTTTATCATAGATTTATATGGGTACCAAAATATGAAAACTCGTTCTATATGGCTTACAATAAGACGCTAAACTTTCTAAACTGGTCCGAAGAGGGTTTTTTCTTCGGAAATTTATTTTTGTTCCCTACTCCCGTTAATTATACTCTCATTGGAGAAGCAGTAAAAACTCATGGCTTCCTAAATTACACTATTGACGGGAAGAAAATTAGTTTTGACTATGGAAACAACACTAGAATCGAGTTAACGATAAATTCTTCTGGCTTCTCTACAATCATCGAAAAGATCACTAATAGCACGACGATTTATAAATGGGAATTAAATACGGAAAAAATAATTGTAAAAGTGTCGTTTGGGCATTTTTTTCTTGCAGTTTTAATTACGACGATTTTTACGCTCGTAATTATAAAAAGAAAGAAGATAAAGAGAAGTTATTGATGAATTTTTGTATATTCTTTTTCCTAAAGTTTTAGATATATTAACTACTTAATCCAATATTAATATTTCATTTATAATTATACGAATTTAATAGAGGATGATTAGGATTGAGTGAACATTTTTTTTGGTGGACTGACGAGCAAAAAGCTATCTACAAAGATGTTAGACAATTTGTTGAAGAAAATTATGAAGAAGCAGAAGAATACTTTTGGAATACTAAATTCCCTTGGCCATTGGTCAAAAAAGTAGCGGAAAAAGGATATTTTGGAGTGGGCGTTCCGAAAGAATTTGGGGGGTTAGAATTAGGAGCAACAGGAAGTTGTATTGTAGCTGCACAACTTGGGAGATTGTACGCCGTAGGTCACGTATTTACCGTAAGCATGTTAGCGGGTCTGGAACAAATTTTAAGATTTGGAACAGATGAGCAAAAACAAGCTTGGCTTCCTAAAATCGCAAGCGGGGAAGAATTAGGTGCTCTTTGTATTACTGAACCTTTTGCAGGTTCTGATGCCGCTAATGTTTTTACTTCTGCGATCAAAGAAGGAGACGATTGGGTTCTAAATGGTAAAAAGAGATTCATAACAGGAGCAGGAGTGTCTGATAGGTATTTCATATACGCAAAAACGAGCGATGATAAGGCTCTTCGAAAGCAGTATGGTCATATAACCGCTTTCATGGTAGAAAAGGGTAGACCAGGATTTAGTTTAGAAAAGATTAATCCATTGATTGGCTTTGATAACGTTCCAAACGGATACATCGATTTCGACCATGTCAGAATCCCTGATTCTAATCGCATTGGTGCCGTTGGTAATGGCTGGAATGTAATGATGGCAGGCTTAAACTTCGAGCGTTTAATTGGAGCAGCAGTTTTCAGTGGACAATTTGAAGATATCATAAATTTATTGTTTCATTTCACAAAAAGACGCGTTCAATTTAACAGAACTACTAATCAGTTCCCAGGAGTACAAGATGGAATCGCTGAAATTATAACTAAAGCTAAAGTTTCAAGATTGTATTCTTATCACTGTGCTAAATTGTTGGACGACGGAAAGGAACCGATGGTGGAAGCGTCTATCGCCAAAATGATTAATACAGAATACGCTAGAGATATTGGCCTTAAAGCAATCCAAATTTTAGGAGGAGATGGTCTTACGAAATTTTTACCAGCTGAAAGACTTTTACGCGAAGCTAAAATCGGAGAAATTGTAGCTGGTACGAACGAAGTACAAAAGATGATAATTTATCGCTTTAGTGCTATGCTTCCTATCTATAACAAAACAATGAGGTTTAGATGGAATGACAATGTTAATGCACCTATAATTTCAAAGAAAGAATCAAAATTCAAAGGGCTTTCTATTACGGATGAAAATATATTAAAAGTAATTGCTCATGATTATAAAATTAATCCAGGTTTGTACATGACTCCTGACGATGTACGAGAGGACATAGGAGGTAGTAGATCTGATCTACGCAAGATCCTTGAGGAATTGGAAACGCAAGGACTAATCGTAACTCATCGAGATCGTGCCGGGAAAATTGTTTTAGTTAAAGCTACTTATATTGGGTTACAAAAAGCTTTTCCAAAAGTTTATTATCAGTGGTTTCCAGATTGGTATGATAACGCTGATAAATTTTAGAATTGTCCCTTTTTTTTCTTTTATATTTCAAGCCTCAATTTCGAAGTCTTTAATTACTTCAATCTTATTATTAGCATCGATAGTTACCGCTAGCAATTTAATCTCTTCGTCGTCTTCAAATTCGGGGTCCAACATCACGAAATAAAAAGTGCTTCCATTCGTATCGTATCCCATCTCTAGCTCACCACATCCTTCTGGAAGGATCTCTAATATTTCGTCTGATGCGTGCTTTTTCAATATTTCATATATCGCATTTTCGATTTTTGACTGTTCTTTTCGAATTTCTTTAATCTTTGAAAAATCAAATTGACCCATTGATTCCCCAGTTTTCATATTAAGCTCGTTCCAATCCTTAAAGAGTTCAGTTAGGTTTGACATAATAAGTCTATTACTCAGAGATAAATTAAAGGTTTTTATTATTCTAAAAATAAAATAGAATGGTTTTGAATTAGATAATTTAGAATAAATTCATTGCCGAACTATCCATATAATAAGAGCAAAGAAACCTAAAAAAGCTGCGACGAAACCTATTGGTAGAATTGCCATCCACGGAGAAAAAGAACTAGAAATGGATTTTTTTACTTCTCTTTGTTCCCTCTGTCCTATCTGCTCTAATCGAACGATTTTTTGTTCCAATTCGTATATTCTTGCGTCTTTATCGTTAGATTCTTCTTCTACTTTGAAGCTAAAACCGCAAAAAGAGCAGAATTTTTGAGCAGATTCTATTTTTGATCCACAATTTTGACAATAAAACATGGTTTCATAAAGAACGATCTTTTAAAAATTAATAGAACATTATATTTATTAATCTTTTCAAGAACATGAAGGTTTTTTTAAAAATGGTGAAATTTAATCTTGATGTAAAAACAGCACCGTTTACCCATACGTACTCTATCGTTGCTAGAGATGGTAAAACAGGAGAAATGGGGGTCGGTGTTCAAAGTCATTATTTTTCAGTAGGAAGTATTGTATCTTGGGGAGAATCTGGAGTAGGAGTAGTAGCTACCCAATCGCTTGTTAATGCATCTTTTGGATTACGGGGACTTGACCTTCTAAAAAAAGGAAAATCACCACGAGAAGCCCTAGATGTTTTAATCGCTGCCGATGAGGGAAGGGATGTAAGGCAAGTAGCAATATTGGACGCTCAAGGAAGGGTTGCTGCTCATACGGGATCAAAATGTATCATACACGCAGGCCATATCGAAGGAAACAACTACTCAGTCCAAGCAAACATGATGCTAACCGATAAAGTGTGGTCGACGATGTCAAGGACTTTTGAATCAAATAATGATCTTCCCTTAGCAGAACGAATTGTAAAAACACTAGCATCTGCTGAGACTGTAGGTGGTGACATCAGGGGAAAACAATCCGCGGCACTTCTAATTGTCGGAGGAAAGGAAGCTGAAAATAAATGGGAAGATAAATTGATCGATTTGCGAGTAGAAGATCACGAACAACCGGTAAAAGAACTATTTCGGGTTTTAAAACTTTATAGAGCCTATAAACACATGGACGAAGGAGACTTGGCTATGGAACATAGTGATATGGAAACTGCTCTCAAGGAATACGACGCCGCTCTAAATATGATTCCTAAGAACCTTGAAATGAAATTTTGGACAGCCGTCACTCTTATAAATAATCAAAAAACCACAAAAGCATTAGAATTATTTAAAGAAGTATTTGATATTGATAATAATTGGCGTTCATTGGCAGAAAGACTACCTAAGAGCGATTTGTTAAATGTTTCAGAAGAAGAACTAAAAAAAATAATAACTCTATAAACTAAAATACTTTTTTTCTTTAAAATTGAAATTGATTAATATAATCTCTTTTGTTAATTAAAAAATACATTAGTTTCGAATTTTTACCTACATGAAAAATATCTCCCATATACTTCATTCCAGCCCTCTCAGCGACTTTCCACCCTCGAGTGTTTCCTGGTTCTACATATGCGAGTATGCTTGCGATGTTATGGTTTTTAAAAAGGTATTCAAAAACAATTTTTAATGCTTCAATAGCATACCCGTTCCCAGTATATTGTGAGAATAAGGCGTAATAACACTCCAATTTTTTATCTTTCTCGAAAGCTCGCAAAAAAATATAGCCAATAACGTGTGAGATTTCACGTAATTGTAATAAAAAGCATTCTACATCGCGTTCCTTAAAATAACTGAATAATGGATAATCTTCTTCCGGGAACGCATCATTCAGTTTACTAACTAAACCTTCGTAATCTTCTTGAGTAAATTGGCGAATGTATAACCTTCGTGTCTCTAATGGCTCTGCAAGTTTAATTGACAAAAGAATCCTAACTAATAATTAATTTTATTCAATAGTTAAGAATAAGAAAAGTAAAGAAAAATAATAAATATGATTAATTAATTGATAATTTTAAGCTTTTGACTAACTGTTGTGGCCTAATTCCATAGAGAAATGCTGAATGGAGCGTTTTTATTTCGTTTTCAATATTTTCGCTATTTTTATTTCGAGTTTTGTAATTTTTTGCGATTTCTTTTAATTTAGAAACAGTAACCTCCTTAGAATTACTCATCTTAGAAAAGTATCCTCCAAACGCGGTAAACATGTTATGCATTAACTCGATATCTCTATCAGTGAATAATTTGGAGCACCTTTTACAGATCACACCGAATGAAATTCCCATTTTTTTTATGGTTATTTCTGGATTTGCATTTTTATGACAGATTCTACATTTCACAAAACTTAAACTCTTCTTCTCTTCTATAAGCTCAGGAGCAAAGCTTAAACTTTTCTCCTCTTCTACAAGCTCAGGAGTTATCATGGATTCAAGATCAATTCGTTCTATTTAAAGAAAAATTCGTAAAACTCGTTTAAATGAGGCTCTGGAGTTCATCTAATTTTTTTAACAACCAATTTTTAAATTCTTGGAAATTCTCAATTGGAGGTATTGCTTCTACAATTCTTTCTGAAGTCGTATTATTTATCTCTATAATATCTTCAATTGGCTCTTTTACGGGTTGAATTTCCTGGATTACGTGGAATTTCTGTACTGGGATTATTTGTAATTTATCAAAAATAATCTGGAAGTCTAAACGATCGTTTTCGTCTAACTGAGAATTTGTACGTAATTTTTGAACCCAATTTGTGATAAAATCTTGTGGAATTCCTTTTGCCCAATGGCGATTTCTTAGATAATTGTACAATTTCTTAGGATAATAGAGCTGATCTATCTCTAAATTGGCAGGATTAACTTTATCGAATCGATAATCGTGAAGCAATTGAATGAATTTTTGTCCTATTTTACGATTCGTTTTTAAAATAAATTCGTACTCGTAAGAGAAATCCTTTAACGAGGCTAGACTCTTTTTCTTCAATATAGTTTTTGGTCTGGTGAATTTTGGAATTTCTACGTTGAAATATTGCATTGTAAAAAATAAAATTTTATCCCAATACTCTTGATCGTAGTCGCTCAAAAGCGCCGGGAGGTTGTCTGAATTGGTGTTCGCGTTTACATCAGAATAAATTTTAGTTGCAGTGCTTTTTATTTTAAGAATTTCATCCAATAAAACTTCTTCATTTTGAGATGTTTGAATAAGGTGTTCTTCAAAGGAAAGATTCTCTCTCTCAGGTTGATAATTGAGAAAAGAATTGCTTTTTTTGTTATAGAAAATAAATTTATTCCCGTTCGCTAGATGTTCCACATTATCAGAAGCGTTTATTATGCAGCGGATATTTGGAGATTCCAACAATTTCTCAATATCTTCCATGTTTACGTTCAAAAGATAATAAAGGGTTGGTTGTTGTGAATACGAGTTATTTATCTCAAACTCAACGATATCGTGAAGATTTTCTAAACCAGTAGAATCGATATCGATCAGATCATGTCCAACAGTAAAACAATCTAAGGAGTGAATATGTTTTACATCAACGTACGGATATATTACTAGGTTCTTTTGGGTAAAGAATAAAATATTTAAAAACTCGGGGGTAATAAAGTCGTATCCAGTGTCCATAGTATTCTCATATCTTTTAATTTACTCTTTAAAATAATTGAAAATTATTTGCATCATTAAATCTTCAAAACACAATCGAACGGAATCTCCTTCCAACGCCACCGTTGGATACACAACAAGCGTATTATCAGCATATACTTCTGCTTGAGGTAATCCTAACTCTTTTTTAAAATCTTTAAGAGAAATAGCAGTTTCTATATCTCTCTTATTGAGTTGAATTACATAGGGAATGTTTTTATCTTGGGTAAAACTTATTAATTCTCGAAAACTACGCTTATTTTGCTCCATCTTTTCAGGATCTGAATCGGCGACAAATACAACTCCATCAGCTCCATCAAGCACGTATTCTCTAGTAGATAAAAAACGCTCTTGTCCAGTTGCCGTTACGATTTGAGTAATAATGTTGAACTTTATATCTTTAAGGTTCAAGTAAAAAGATAAGCGAATTGAGTCTTGCCATAAAGTTCGACCATCAGTTGTTTCGATAGAGTAACCCGAATTTAATTTCACACCGTCAAATTTCTCTCTAAGACGAAAGTAATTGGTCGTTTTACCCGATTCACCCGGACCCCAGTAGACAATCTTGAACTGTAACACCTCTTTTAAAATACTTGTGCTAGATTCACCACTTATTGCTACTTTATCTTTTTTCTTATCTTTCGAATCAACTATCACGCTTTTATCAACCTCGAATGAAATTTATGTAGATTCAAACACTCTTTTTTTGAGGTCTTTGAGGTGTTCCTTAAGTTCTTGTTCGCTCATCTGTAACTTGTTCATAACCACTTGACTTTTGGTTATTTCCTGCTTTAGCTTAATCGAAAACTTTCTCATTTGGAGAATTAAGACCCCAATATTAACCATGTTATCCACTAAGAGAACAACTAAAATCTCCCTTTTTCCTTTTTTAGTAAGAGCGATATCACCGATCGATTTGACATAGAGCTGTAGATCCTTGTAGATTAAAGTAGCTCGGACTAGAGAGTCAGTATCGAAAAAATCTTGGGCTTGACGAGCGACTCCATATAAAGCCGCACCTATCGAGCTTAAGTCCCAGTAATTCAGTTTACGATCAAACCGGGAATCTACCGCAATGATTTTAGCGTCTTGGTCGATTGCGATAAGACCGTATATATATCCTTTCCGGGTTAGCATTCCGTAATTATAGCGAATATCATCCAAAACATTAGAAACTTGATTCTCATACAGTGCTTTAGGAACGAACATTTTATCATCAGTGAATTTTAATTTGAGATGCTATAGCTTCTGGACTATTTAAAGAAAAAATTTGTGATTACACTTTGAAAATATAATAATCTAAGAATAGCATAAATAAGGCTATAGAAGTTAGCAAAAACCATTCTATGAGAGGGATTGTGATGGCACAATAGAGGATGAACAATAAAATAGGAACTACAAGTCCTAGCTTACCTAAATTCTTTAATTTACACTTATGAGATAAGACAATGTTCAAGCTAAAGAAAAAGATAGAAATGATAAATCCACCAAATGATAAAAAGGCGATAATCCCATGATAAATCTGTCCTGGACCAGCACGATCTAAACTAAATACACCTAATAAAACATAACTTACATTCCCAACAATTCCAGAGGCTACCCCGATTTCTAAGAAGAGAAGAGAATGTTTTGAATGTTTGTATTGAATGCGAAGTTTTTTTCTAACAAAATAATTCGTTGGAAGGCTTATCAATCCACCAAACACGCAGGTAAGATCGTGAAAATACGGAAAAGGTATAACTTTTTTGCTCCCTAAATCGCTAATATAGTTCATGGTTAGATTAAAGCCAAAAAATGAAGAGATTAATATATTGATGGCAATCAGAAAGACATAAATCGCGAGTCCATAAAATAGCAGGCTAGCAAACCAGGGAAAAATGACTTTTTTAGGCTCATTAAGCTCTGAGACATCGTATGCCTTCAATTTTTGTTTAGTTATCACTTTACTTTGCTTCCGATAAATAGTCTTTTCATTATCAATTATTGCAAATCCCGCTATTTAAAAAAAAATCAGAGAAGAAAATGTTTTCGATGTTTA
Organism: Promethearchaeota archaeon; assembly: GCA_013375475.1. Lineage (GTDB taxonomy): Archaea > Asgardarchaeota > Lokiarchaeia > Sigyniarchaeales > SOKP01 > SOKP01. The sequence continues at coordinate 65,644 of JABXKD010000006.1, read as the reverse complement.
AAATTATAAATTTTTTATTTTTTCTTCAATATACTCCTTTAGCAAGAAATAAGGTAAATCCCCACATCTAAGAATAGTATCGTGAAAGAACTTTAAACTGAATTTATCCCCCATCTTTTCTTCTAAATCTTGTCGTAAATCTTCAATTAGTAGCTTTCCTACGAGATATGACAATGGATAGATAGGAGCAGTAGTATTTCCTAATATTTGAGCTTTAGCTCCTTCTTCTCCTGTTGCTAACACATCCATTAACATCTTAGTAGCATCGGCCATTGATCGTTGCTTACAGTGCAGCTGGATGTCTATCATCAAGTTCATCGCCCTTCCAACTTGAAGTCCTGAAATCAATTGCTGAGCTTTTAATGGATCTTTATAAAATCCTTGCTGCAACATCATCTCTTCGCAATAAAGAGCCCAGCCCTCTACAGTCTCATAGGCGATTCCAAGTAATCGAGAGAGAGGAGAAAAGGCGTTATTGCACGCAAAATCTAAATGGTGTCCAGGATAAGCTTCGTGAATCATCCAATCTGATATATAGGTATAAGAATGTCGATCCTCTTGTGTTGGAGAAACCATAAAAATTCCCGGTTGTTTTCCTTTAAAATAGGGGGGTTCAATGTAAGCTGCAGCAGGGATGATTGGGATAAGATGGAGAGGAGTTTCAATAATGACCAACTTTTCCTGCGGAATAGTAGCAAGATTATGGGATTTTATGAAATCTTTTGCTCGTTCTGCTTCACTTTGGGTATATTCAAGCACTTCTTGAAAATTAGGGATCTGATCTTCTTTAAAAAAAGCATTAATTGCCTCGTTAAGGTTTTTTGCGGGATATAGCTCTTTAGCTATTTGTTTTAATTTTTTAAAAGCAGAACTAAAAATTCTATTTCCTTTTTTTATAAGTGTTTTTCGATCCCAAGGAATTTTCCGCAAACTCAACAATTCATCGAATTTCTCGGGGCCTAATGCCCAAGCAAATTCATCGCTATCCACTGGTAATTTTTTAATCCATTCCACATGAGCTCGGATATGTTGTTCAACCTCATTGAAAGTTTCTATCAGTTTTCCTTTAAGAGTTTCGTTAACTTCCGATGTATTATTATACGCTTTAGTAATCGTTTGTAATAATTTAGGTGTTGTCTGGATCTGTTCCAAAGCCAAATCTCTCCATACTATGGGAATCGGAGTTTCATCAAAACGAGCTTGGAATTCCTCTAAATATTTCGGTAAATGGGAAATATGTGCAATGATAACTTCTGCTAAGCTAGTATCTGGTCCCTTTCGTTGGAATAAGAGGAAGAGTATCTCTTGAAAATACGCTAAACCGTTAGGGTCTTTTTTCCATAAGGGAAACGCTTCATGCATAAACAATTTGATTTCGTGAAAATAGGCCATCGCTTTTAGAGAGATTTGGTTTTCGAAATTCAATTTTTCAGCATTTAATTGCTTAAGCTTATCAATCCATTCACCAAAAAACTTAAGATTTTCCACCAGATGTTCTTTTGTTCCAGATTCTACTACACATTCAAATTCCTCCTTGCCTAATTGGACCGCAATTCTTGGATTACGCTTAAAATATTCTTCCATACCTTCGTTAACTATCAGTCCGAATTGTTGGTTCTCATCCATTACTTATTCATCTCATTTACAAATTGGATTTATCAAAGAAGATTGTTTTCGTAAGATTCAAACCCAATTCAAGATTAAAAGGGAAAATTATTTAAAGTTTTTCAAAAAACTGTTTTGGTGAGTGAAAATCAAATTGGTAAGAAATTAATTAGGTTTAAAAACATAGATCTGGAATAATCCTTAGTTGTAACTCGGATTATCATGATCGAACCTAAATTGAGAGAATCAGAATCATTTGAACACCTCAGAATAAAAGAATACTTCTACGAGAACCTTCCCCTCGATAACGAAATTGATGTGATAAAAAAAGAATACCCCATCGGAAATCGAATAGCAGATGTGTATTGCAAATTAATTAATGGAAAAGAAATTGTTGTTGAAATTCAACATTCAATGATTCTCGCAAAGGATCTACTTCAACGTACTAAGGAATACAACGAGAATAATTGTTATGTGCTCTGGGTATTTAATGGATGCTCTTTTGAGCGATATCCAAAAATCGATGATAATATTCACTATTTGAGTTTTGAAAAGTGTAGTCATATGCTTTATCGCGGGCGCGTCTATTACATCAACGTGACGAAGATTGGTCTATACAGTCCTGTATATCCCCTTCATTTTGCCAACTATTACGAAAGAAAGTCGTCTAATTATGGATTTCGATATTATCGGAAGTCACTAACTAAAAAATCCGTAATCCCAAGCATTATTCCTTCTCTACAATTTAATATTTTTAAAAATAAAGGCTGCAAATTAGCTGGCTTCTACGATGAGAATGTTAGAAAAAGATGTATCTTAGAAATTAAACAATTTTTAGGCGATTATGAAAATATTGGCAAAGATATTAGCGATATTAAAAAATTGAATCCTCATCAAAAAAAGCTCTTTTTGATTATGGCTATTTATAGTCAACAGTTCGGATTACACCTTATTTACAATGTGTTAGTCTATCTCAAAGTAGCTACTAAAGGGGATTTTCGCTACATGAGCATAATAAATCAATATATTCATAATAAACATTCTTAGATCTTATTTATTCTACGAGTTCTAAAGATGAATTTTTAGTAAACACTAACTCTTTTTCGTTGGCGTACTTATTTTGTTTTACTAACACATTTGAAATCACCACAGTGTCACTATCGCTAATTGTTTTTAAGCATTCAATGGCATTCATCCCCCATATTAACACTCGAATCGACGCGGAATCGTCACTTAGTAGTAATTTCAATAAGAATGTTTTTTCTCCAGTTTTTTTTGTAATCTCCTTGAACACTTCAATTTGAATTTGACCTTGTATTCGCGTTATATAATTAAATCCATCCACTAACTCCTTTATTTTCGAAGATAACTTAATTTTGGAATTGCGCTCACTTGGGATATCCACTTTAAAGTTTTCCAATCGTATCTTCAATTTTTTATCAGTAATATCAGGGGAAAGCACAATTTTACCTCGTTTTCCCAAATGAACTTCTAAATTACCATTTTTCCCTTTTTTGCAATAGGCCCCAATGATGCGAAGTAAATCACCTACTCGGAAATACTCGTTCTTAATAATATCTACCTTATCGTCCCACAATATAATTTTAATTTCCTGAGAACCGTCCCCGAATAAAAAAGAAACAACTTTACCAATCGTTCCATCTTTCCGAGTAAATTCTCTTGGTTCAAATACCTTGATAATTTTGCCTAATAGAACGATTTTTCTCATTTCCTCTTTCAATTCAGATATATTAATTGAAAACTCGTCGTAATCTATCTCATTCTCGAATCCGTCATACATTTGCTCGTTAACATCTGGCGATTGGACATAAATTCCGTTTTCCTTAGCAATTATAAACAAAATTCCTTGCTTTGACATGAAACCGCCAAATTCGCTCTCTTTATGCTGCACCTGCTTCTCTAATTCCGCTTCTGAGATGCCTGAATCTAAAAGTTTTTGATACAATTCGTCTATTGAGATGCTCATATTCCTACTCAATTAAATATACAATTAAGTATAAATTTAAACGAGGTTATTTAAAGAAAAAACTTAAGATGAGAAATTTAAATTAAAATTATGTTTTTTTATGAAAGATATACACATCGTGAAAAGAAGTTTCTTTAATCTCTACGGGTAATTGTAATTCCTTATTGTAAACCCTTGGATCCTCGGCATCTGGATGGTCTGGAAATTTATTCGCGCGTATATAGGTAACAGATCGAGGTTTTGGCTCAAAGATGCAGATTACTCCATTCGATTTAAGTACACGAACGCTTTCATTAAAAGTTGCCTGTCTATCGTTAATGTGATGTAACGCTCCCGATATGAAAATAGCATCGAACAACTCATCCTCAAAAGGCATTTTTTCAGCGTTAAACGGTTTGTAGGTGATTAGATGATCAACGCCTACTTTTTTAGCAGATTCCAACCAATTTTGTTTTGCATACTCGGATTCGTCACTTTCTAGTTCTCCTGTAAGTACTTTATATCCGTGTAAAGCAAGCGTTATCGCCATTTTACCCATACCCGTTCCCACATCTAAGAGTTTTGCATTTTTATCTAGCCCTAATTCTTGGAGGATCGGTTTAGTATTTTCAAAAGTATACCCAAACTCAGATCCTAAACGCTTTTTAACTTCATTAATATCCATGTTAATCGCAATCCAACTTTAGTATAAGTAAATTTGGACAGTATTTATTGTTTGTATTTTATAATTATAAAAGGAGAACATTATTGTTTTACTGGGCAGATTTGTTGAGTTTCCCCTCTTTAGAAATGTTTAACCTATTTCTAGCACAATGAAAAGCGTAAGCTGAACAAGTACAGAGCATTCTCAAGTTTTTTTGCAAGATATAGGCTTTTTCTTTTACATCCGGATCGTTTCTATCTGTCACGAAAATTAATAAGGCAAGTTGGGTCGTGATATGAGGCCAGTAATAGCTATTTGATAGAAGATAATGAAGAACATCTATATTTTTTTTTGCCCGTTGATAGTTGAAAATAGGAGCTGTTACGTATAGCTTTTCGAGGTAAATGTTTAGTTTTTCGTAAATATGTCTCTTTCCTGGTGCCCAGTTCTCATACCTAGTAGTTAAAAAATCGTGAAAAACTTTTAATTCTCTTAGAAAACTGTTGAGGATATACAGGACGACGCCTCTTGACGAACTTGCTTTTTCAGCAATCTTATCCAAATTTAAACTGTTTGGTGTTCTAATCTTATTGTCATCGTCAATTAGACTCTCGCATCTGAAAAAGAGATTAATAATTTCTTTCTTATTTAAACCACGCTCAGTACTATCGCCTCTCTCGACTATTTGTTTTGTCAGACTAATAGTATTATTTGATGTTCCAGCCATGTTTTCCTCAGGGTTATAGAATTTGTTAAACTAGATTGTATACATATTTCTTCCTAATAATCGCTTTATTTAAAGAAAAATTCCTGCTTCAAATCTCTGCTAATATAATTGATCCACTGTTTTTTGAACAACAATAGAATTATTATTGTTCGACTGAAAGAAGGCTCTACATTTCTCAAAACTAGTATTAAACTTTAGTAGATTTTTCTGTACCCTTTCTCTATTTAAAAAATGCTCCTCACACAATAATGTATTTACTTGTTGCTCAGAAGGCATGTTCCACATAATATTTTCGTACTGCGTCAACACATCTGGAAGTAGAAATATTTTCCTCACCTTCATCATGATTTCATGAGTAAGCGATGAAAAATCGTACCCTTTGTTTTCGTGCTTGATCACAGCTTCCAAGTTTCTATGACTTTTAATAAACTTGAGAGCATGTTTTGGTCCAATATTTTTAATTCCGGGAAAATAATCGTTCCCAATAAGAATAGCCATATCAACTAAATGAAATTGATTAATTTCTAAGCGATTTAGGTTTTCCTTTAAATTGATTGAGTAAGGTGTAACTTTCTCGTACCTCCACTTACCCTGCACCTTTCTCCTTAACGATTTCGAAAGGTTTTGGATTACTCTAGTACATCCAAATAACAAGGAATCAAAATCCTGTGAATTTGAAAAGTGGGCAATCCGATCTTTGACAAGCTGGGCGCATTGGGATTCCGCAGAAGCAGGAGAGTTTAAGAATGGCACTCCTAACGCACCTAGCAGTTGCTTTGATTCTTTTATGATGTTCGGCCATAGATACTCTTTTGACATTGCGATTTGGCGAACAAGCTGTCTATCCCCAGATTGATAAGCTGAATTATATAACTTTTGAGTAAAGCGAAAATCGTTGAGCCTATCTTTAGTTTTTATTTTCTTCAACTCCGAATCAAGTCCGTCAAAACAGAAAATGGGAAAAATGTGCTTGGAGTAGTAAAAATTTATCCTGTACAATAACCCGTAAAGATGGGAGATCGGTCGTTGAGTGCGATCGAGAATTAATCCCGCAGGTGAACCATCAGGGTTCTTTCGGGCGAAGTTAAACAATCCCATAATGATATTCGGAGCGTCAACCGCGATGACTTTTCCTACTAATTTTAAAATTTCAATTTTATTTCTTGCTATGATATCTTGTAGTTTAACTCCCATACCTTTTGAATACGCGAGTTTTATAAAAAGAAAAAAAGAGAAAGAATAAAAAACTAAATTAAAAAAACGGCCTAAAGCCTATTCCATTGACAGCTAGAACTATAGCGACAAAAGTTGCTATTACTATAGTAGTAGTGAAGAAGATCGCATTATTCCAAGCATTTCGCTTCATACTTTTTGTTCCTCCTTGGTATTTTCTTTCCTTGTCTCGATCTAATGATAGTATTATTTAAAGAAAAAAGAATGATCGTTGAACTTTTTCTTTATAAGGATTTGATTTGTATAAAAAATAATTAAACTATGTGAACTTAGTCAGGAGAGTTAGTATGGCTAAAGATAGCAATCAATATGTTATCATCCAAAAAAAAAAAAAACCAAATAAAGCTTTTTTAGCGTTTCTCGGAATTTTAGGGTTCGTAGCTGTCTATGTGCCCTTTTTCGGCTCGAACCTGCGTTATATGACAGGGACTACCTTTAAACTAATCTTCAACTATTTAGGAAATTTTTGTTTGATTTTTGGAGGCGCACTATTAGCGATTAACATATTAAGAGTCATTGGTGGGAAAATTCATGTTAAAGGTTTTACAGTTAGCATACTATTTTTATGGATAGGTGCTTTTTTAACCGGAGCACCTTTTGAAATAATGGGTTTCCTCATAGGTGGAAACCAACCAATTCAAGGATATCACTTTTTTTAAGGAAAAATAGAAATTTTTCTTATTTTTTTATTATTACCTGAAAATTCCGAAGTATTTAATTCCCGTCGAGAACCCACAGACAGCTAAAAGCAATAAAGAAACTACCGTAAGACCTATCATTTTATAACGAAGGCGACTACTACCCGCTATCGCGAAAATTAATCCTATTATAACTCCTACTAAACCCACCAGAGAACCGAAGGCTATTAAAAACTCGAATCCTTCCAGAACGTCATCAAAATAATCAAACAGTACCATAGTGAATTTCATATATAGAGACGCGTATTTAAAAGAAAAACTTCGAACAAATTTTTTTTACCTCAAGAAATCTGATGGTTTATTGTCGTTAGTTTTAGGATTTTTTCTTGGGTACGGGTCCTTTACAGCCTTTACAATACCCCTCTTTTTTTTACGACTTCTTAAAATAAGTATTACGATTGTGTAAACGACTATACTAACAATAGAGGTTACAGTAGATAAAACTCCAGAAAGGAGCAATGGTAATTTAAAAGAGCGTATAACTTCGTTACGGCACTCGGTATGTCCATCACCGTATGTAACACATATTTGGAGAAGATATTCCACGTAAGGATTTGCTATTAATACTATACCTGCAATTAATGGTACTATAAAAGCTAAGTAAATTAATCCATGTCTCATTCTTTTTACACCTTTAGGCTCTTCTTGGTTGTCTTCTAAAAGTAACGATCACTATACATCAAATCTCACACATATGACTTAAAGAAAAACAATATTTAAAGATTCTTATAACTAGCGCGTCGTGATTAAACAAAAAAAGAAAGGTTAGAAATTTCTTCCTAACCAATCTAAGAAATAGCTAAGGCGTTTTTACAAAGAATTGCATGTCTAAAGAAAAAATTTAGCCATTTATACGAGATCACTCAACCAAATTTCTGATTTTTTTTCCTTTAAATACAAAAAGTTTGTTTTATCTTTAAATTATTTTTTTTAGGCGTTTTTTATATGAAGAAAATAGAGGAAATAGGCACCTGCCCTGAATGCATGTGTAGTTTAAACATTTATAAGACCAGTAACTATAAACGATTCGTAAAATGCGATATATGCGAAACATCGTATCCGCTCCCAAAGCAAGGCAAAGTAAGTAATTCCGCCTTGGAATGCCCAAAGAATGGTTTCCCACTCCTTATTGTGGAACGACCGAACCAAAGCGCGTATTTTTGGTCAGATCAACCCTGCTTCACGTGTATTGACTACGACCGGTGCCCGATTGTTAAAGATTTAATTGCTGAATTCAAAGAATTGCAGGTGTATGGCTATTAAAGCTCGTCAAAAAGCGATAGTTATTACGTTTGTTATGATATCTGGATTAACCATTGGAGTATTAACTTTAAAAGACCGCTTTAACTTTGAGACTGAATCCCATGCTGATCTAAATTTATTAAGCGCGCCTAAGACTAGTTCTGAAGAAATACTTGTTGATAAAGTGTTTACGTTTCTCGCACCTAGCGACACAAAACAGTTTAACGATTTATACTTATTGGAAAACCTGAATTATTATGTTTTACTAGAAATTGTTACGCCCCACAATTGCAAGATTAACGTATCAATTATCGATCCTGAGCTCGATACTTATGACATATTTCAGACTGAAGTTAACGTATCGCAAGGAGACCAATGGTTCGAAGTTCCCTTTGGCACTGCCATCTCAGGAAACTACACCTTTATCTTTTCGGTCATTACCGCCCTAAATCTGAATGTTTACATTAAAATTCATTTCGATAGAGAGGATAAATGTTTGTACGACATTATGGCTCCCGAATATCTCAACAACATGGAACTGTACCGAGTCAACAAGTTTTTCGATGGAACTATGATAGAGCATAACGTAATGCTCAAAACTGACGTCTCTTATAAATTCTATATCGGAAGGGTTTCAGCAATAGGAGGAAGCCTTATAGATGGTGAAGTGAGAGTTGATTACGATCTAACAGATCCTCAAGACATCGAATTTATCATCTATCGAAACAAAACTGCCGAGAGTGTTGGATCCGTCCTTCATTTTAACTTCGGAACGGCGATCGGAGGAATTTACACAGTGGAAATTACAATCTTCTGCCGAATAGATGTGGTAAATGTCGCTTACGCAATCGCAGAAGATCATTCTATAAGTACGATTAAAAATGGGACTACCCCTGATCCTCCACCAAACAATGGTACAACGAGTGGCTTTTTCTACATGCCTATGGAATGGATAATAGGATTTGGTATATGCGCTGGCGGAATCTTGGGATTGTTGGTAGTTATCGGAAGCGTTCGCAGAAAAAGGAACTCTGTAAGCCTAAGAAATAGCTAAAAAACTCTATTTTTTTTCCATTTTTCGACATATTTTCGACAATTTTATTTTTACAAGATAAATTAACCAGCAGAAAAATCTCTAATTCAGAATACCCTACTCGCTTATTTTCTAGTAAGAAATTATAATAAGTATGGAAGAACCCACCTCGTATTACGACTGGGAACAAAATTTTAAGAAAAAATCAAAAAAAAGAATAAGTGAACCTAAAGAAGTTCGAATTCTCAATTCGATCGATCTTCCACACGATGTTTTTAAAGACTATTTGAAGGACTGGAAGTCGGAAAACATGAAAAACGACGATTAGTAATTATACTTATAACTGTTTTTAAAAAAAAAAGATTTTAGAATATATTTTTTATCTGTTACGATTGATTTAGCGTTATGGGACCCATTTTTCCATATATTTTGTCAAGTAGGAAACCATACCGACCGACTCGTCACCAACGATAAATCCAGCAGTTTATTTATTCTGTTCTTCTTTCTATTGAACATATCTTACACCATGTCCCATTGGGTTTGGAAGGATAACCCTTGATTGAATCAAATCTTGCGTTGAAGATATGTCCTTTTGAACATTGCCATATATGTTTTTTATGAAATCCAAGATATTTTGGTGAAAGAGATCTACTTCCTTCTCCACCTCTCTTAAGAGCTAATTGATCTAAAAAAGTTTTAGTATATTTTAATTGATTTTGAGGTAAAGTCTTATATTTACATTTCGGGCACCAACTTCCTTCGGGTCTAGTTGGTATTCCTTTAATTTTATTATATGATGCTTTGAAAATGTGACCTTCTGAACACTTAAACTCATAATATTCTTTTGAGCCCAACCAATAATTAGAAAGACATTCCCCGCCCTTAGATCTAGCAATATCTTTTAATTCATCTATGCAAATGTCTGAGCTAATTTTGAACTCTCTCCAATTAATTTCCTTCTTGAATTTAGGAATATGAACATTGAATTTTCTACATTCTCTTAAAATTTCATCACACATTTCATCAAAACTAATTTTTTTGAGTTTTCCATTAGAATGTTTGTAACCAATTTCAATTAAAGTAATACCATTTTTTTTACACATTTTTCTTTTATATTCATCTCTTTTTTTAGATTCCTGAAATTCTTTTTTCTCGCTATGAAAAAATTGAATTTGTTCGTAATGATGCTTTCCTTGATACTCAAAGGCAATTCTTAATTTATCATTGTACCCATCTAGGTGCATGGATGTTTTCCTAAGCCATTCTAGTTTATTTTCTTTAGGAAACTTCGTATTAAAAATGTTTTCAAAGAATAAACGACAGATTTCTTCAGGTAGAGATCTATTGCATTTAGGGCACCATGAACCTTGAATCCTTGAAGGTTTTCCTCGTATATCATTTGGACTAGCCCACCATTTATGACCACATGTAAAACATTCCCATAAATGCTTAATTTTTGTACCTTGAAATTGTTTAGATAAATATCTGCCACCACCAGGTTTTTGAGCGGCCAACTCATTTAAATCATCAATATTATAAGATCTATTAATCCGATCGCTACATTTAGGGCAAGAAAATTTGAATTTTCTTCGAATTATGTTTGCCCTTGAGTCTTGCCATATCTTACCACACGAATTACTCTTACATTTAAAAGTTAACAAACTAGTATTATTTTGATATTGAGAAGAAATTAACAAAATTCCATTTTCTTCTGCTAATTTCTGAATTTGGGAATAATATTCTTCTTTTGTCTTCTTCAATTCATTATTTATTTTGCCTGAAATAAATTAAATTTAGAGACTGGTGCAAATTTCTAATTAAATTATAACCATCTTCACAAATATAGTAATAAAAAAAAAAAATTAGATTTTGATTAGTTCTTTTGCACTCGTTTGCCACTCGATAACTTTCTTCGAAGAAACTCCACTTATCTTTGAAGCTATCTCTTCCGGATCAGATTTTATTAAATTCTCAATCGATGTAATCCCGTGTTCTTCCAGATTCTCAGCAGTACCCGCTCCTATTCCTTTTACATTTATTAAAGGTATCTCTGGTGATTCCTCAATTACTTCTTCTGGTTCCTCTTCAAACAATTCCTCGACCTCAAAGTCTATCGATTTAATGTCCGGGACACCTGCTTTTTCTGTATCCGCTACTCCTGCTGAAGTAATGAAAAATTCACATTCTTCGGGTGGTAAATCAGGAGCATCCACAATGACAGCCCTTCTTTTTAGTGAATTATTTGAGGAAAATCCTTTGGTCTTAAACATGACACGGAAGTGGCAACCATGAGCAACTATTTAGAAATGATTCATGATGCATGAAATCATTATTTCCTCCAATTGCGTCATCTGCCGAGAACATACCCATCATCTTTGTCGACACTTGATTAGTTAAAAGTACGGCACAATTGTAAGTTTCTGCAATTCGCGAAAGCCCATGGATCATGTTGTTGAGAACGCCCTGACGGCGAGCTAACATGCCAATACCCACGTATTCAACCCTCATCAAAGCCATTAAACTGTCTACTACGATCAGTCGAACGTTCCTGGTTTTACACAATGTTTCTGCTTTTTGAACCATCTGTGATTGATGATCAGAGGAATAAATCCTGGCGTGGAATATCTGTGAGAGGACTTTCTTCGGATCGAGTTCGAACCTTTTGGCGATTCTTTTTATTTTTTCTTTTGAAAAAGTATTTTCGGTGTCGATATAAGCTACAGCAGCACCTAAACCTCCTTGCTTCCTCGAAAGTTGGATAGTCACGGCAATCGTGTGAGCTAAATTAGTTTTTCCGCTTTTAAACGGCCCGTATACCTCGGTGAGCTTTCCTGTTTGGAATCCACCGCCCAATATCCTATTTAGCTCGGAAGAACCAGTGGTTATGTACTCGGTATTCTCGTCAATATCCTCCGCAATAATGAATTCTGTCATACCTAAAGCATTTCGCGCGTTCCAAATCAACTTCTTGGCTGTTTTATCGCCTAATCCGTCAATCTCCGATATGATATTATGCGGAGACATAGCAAGCGCTTCCGCCGTGCTAATCCCGCTTTCTTGAAGGAGCTTAATTTGTCTCGCATTTATAGCTTTTACCTGGTCTAAATCTGAAATTTTTCGATATCAACTCCTATGTGTAATTTGAGATTACATGATTATAGACTCGTTTGTATATAAAGAAAAAATCAAAAAAATGTAGGTTTTTTAAAAGAAGAAATGGAATTATTCAAGCAAATGTAATATCTGTTGAAATAAAGCGAAATTAAGTCTGAATCTGATTAGTTAATTCTTTCCATTATCACGAAATGATTTAAATATGACTTAATAATATTGATAAGCAATCCAACGGAAATTGTATAATGAAATTATGACAAGTAAAAATTCAAGTATTGGATTAAGTTTAGTTGGGGGATTCGTTGGCGTTATTTTTGGTTTCAATGGGCAGACTGTGTGTAGCTGGTTTACTGACTGTGAAACCTCTGCGTTGCCGTATTTTTTATATATTGGAATAGTCAGCCTTTTCGCCATATTTGGGGCGCTGATTGAAATCAAATATCTAATAACTGGAAGCTTTATTTGTTTAATTTCAGGAGCTTTACTTATAATTGTGATATTAATTATTGGAAGAGTAAACCTAATTTTCCTTTTTCCTTTTTTACCATCATTTTTGATCATAGCTGGTGGGGCGCTTGGTATAAGGGAATTACGACGACTCAGTGATCCTCAAATCACAATGAAAACTAACCTCACTTAAATTTGGTTTTTCTTTTTATAGAGAATGTTCATCCATGGGAAAGAAAAGATTACTAAGAATTTTTTTTAAGTGAAAACTTCAGAAGATTTAATAGAATTTGGAATTGCACTTATTATTGCAATTATTACTTCTCATATAATAATCTTTTTTACTGTGTTTGGAATTTATCTGGTGAAAGATGGGATTAGAGGATTTAAAAAACTAAAAATAGAAGGAAAACAACGAAATGAGAAAAATTAAATAAGATTAAGCTATTTTAAGTTCCCTTTGTTGCTTAATATCTTTACAAACTTCTACTAAATGCTCAAAAAGAACTTCTCGTGTCCATTTAGGCAATTCAATGTCTAATTTTTTGAGTTGTTCTGCTAATTTTCTCATGTTATAATTAATCTTCTAAGGTTATATACTCGTAATAAAAAAGAAATTCTATAAAGAATTACTTCAAAAATCAATTGTTTGTATCAGAGTAATAGAAAAGCAGATAATGTAAATATTTAAAAACATATTAACACAGATTCATCCCGAAGATGTTCACTCTAAACCTTATATTTTAAATTAATTTATGAGAATTATTGAAATTAAATTTTAATCTTAAGGTTAAAAATCGATGAAAATTATTGATATTAAAGACGTTCAAATTGCTGACACACCCCATAAAGTAGCCGTAAAAAAGTTAATGAATTTCGAGCACGCAACAATCGTACATATTGAACTTAAACCAGGTGAAGCCGTTAAAAAGCATATTACTCCTGTAGATGTGAATTTTTACGTGCTAGAAGGCGAGGGTGTTATCGAGATTGGAAAAGAAAGAGCAGAAATTACAAAAGACCAACTAATTTTTAGCCCTGCTAAAGTTGCTCACCAGTTAATGAATGAATCTGAAGGAATATTTCGATTCTTAGTGATAAAAACACCAACTCCTACGACCGAAACCAAAATTCTTTAACATCTCTAGAGATCGCTGAATTATTATTTTTTTTCGCTCGATTTCAACTCTTTTTCAAGCGTTTTAATTTGGCCGTCGATATTTTTCGTTTTGAGTTTCTTTTCTTTTTCAACTGCTTTTAAATGCTGGTATATGACTTTTTCCTTCTCCCTCATCAATGAATTGTATTTTGACTCCAAATCCTTCGTTACAGCAAGGAGTTCTTTCTTTTTTGCAGTTAACTCGTTAAGATTTTGGAGGACTTCGTTCAATTGAGTTTGCTGAAAAAGCAATTGTTCCCCAATTTCTTTAATTACAGGATCAAATTCCTCGTTATATTTGTTCGTAACGTAGTTTTCTTTTTGTTTCGCTATTTGTTCAACTTTATCAATTTCGACCGCTATCTTCGTAATTTGATCCCTAAGCTCTTCGTCTGACATGCTTTAGATTACATAAAAATAATTATAGTAGAAAAATATTTTTTGATTCTACCTAATTAAAATACCGAGTGAACTCTATATAAATCTAGCCTTGTTCAACATAAAGAGAAAGTTCTTCTAAAAATTCTCGAGGGGTAATCCCATAGGTTAAAACCTTATGCCACATCCTAACATTCTGTGTGTGAAAATTAGCCTTACCTTCGTTTAAATCTACAGCGAATTCAAAGATTATATCCTTGATCGAGAATTGAGACCTATCACGCGCTCCAAAATATTCCCCGAGCGCAAAAAACATGTCAATAATCATCTCAATCTCCTCGTCTGTGAATCTTTGTTTACACATAGCGCAAATAATACCGAGTTTTAAGCTTGACTGATACATCATGGTGCGATCATTTATGTCGGTGCGACAAATCGAGCATTTTAACTTGCTTGAGACCTCATGGTTAGGCGTATTGATCATATACTGTATTTACGACTTATGTATTTAAAGGAAAAGAAAAAATTGGCGTTACAAATTTATCCTTTATATAGAGTTCAATTCTAAAATCAATGATAAGTAAAAGTTACAACTGCAAGATTCCTTTATCTTTAATCTCATAGTTAAATTTTGTTCCATTTGAGCTATCTCCGCAATTTATTTCCATCTTTTTTACATTCGATTTAAATCCTTTTGAAAGCGTTACTCTAATCGCTTGAATTCTGGAATATAACTTATTAAAGAATGGCAGTGTTTTACCTGAAGCGGGGTCGAAAGAAACTTCGTGAAGTAATATGAGCACTATGTTATCCCTTAAACATCGCATGATTAATGGAAACAACCGAGAACTAAAGAATTGGTCGTAAAGGATAGTTCTTCTCTTTATATCTGAATTTAAAGAAGCTGCTAACCGTAAGTGATGGGAAATGTTATCAATAACCATAAATCTCGCATTAGGTGGCAGTAAAATCGTACTGAGATCGTCAAAAAAAGTCGATTGCTCCTTGTAATTAGAAAACGGTTTCCTTTGTGGAAATACAAATATGTTCTTCAAAAGGTAATCGATTTTCTCAGGAGACGTTTTAAAAAGCGACACCAACCTTTTTTTAGGAAACAGTTCGCTCGCTTGAATCCAGACGCAGCTGCCCTCGTAAGGCGCTTCGTTAGTTAAAATACTACTAACTATCTGAAGTGCTAATGTAGTTTTGCCCGTTCCTGACTTGCCCGAGATTGATACAATACTTTTATTTTTATGTGAAATGGAATATATTGATGATATAAAATCAGAATTTTCTAATTCAATCATAATCTAATCGGTGCTCAATAAATCCAAAACTTCCTTTTGCGTTTTTTCTATTGCTTCCCTACGCTTTTTTGAGTCTTCAGAGATTTGCTTAGATGCCGTATTAGTTTGGGGATTGTTCGAAATGAGTTGCTGAAGCATCATCAAAGCCACTAAATCGTCGATATTCCTCTCTTGAGAAGATTGGGGGCCACTAAAAAATGATCCAAGTAAACCTTTTCCGCTTTTTTTTGCCTTGTAATAAAGATATAAAGTCAGCCCAACGCCACAGATGACTAATGTGTAAACCGGTTCTTTCTGATAAAACATTAACATCGCAATCACAATCGCGACCAAACAATAACTTCCCAATTTCACTTACCATTGCGCCTCCTTTTCTTTTTGTTTTTTAAATTCTTTCAACCTTCTTTTTCGAGTTAAATTTTTTGGAGTTGAAATCGTACTTTTACCGTATGGACCACTTATTCCTTTGATTATTTTTCCAAAAATCCAAAACATACTCCTTAGAAAATAGTAAAACAACACGACAAATAAGAAATATTCGATATAATACAATACCTCAAACGGTAGAGCGATGAAATAGAGGTCAATAAATAACCACACAAGTAACCCTGAAAGAAGAACTAAAAATATCTGATATAATGAATATCTTGGGTTTTTGTTAAAAGTCAATCCAACTAACCTTACATCTTGCCCTGAAGGTTCTGAACCTATAAACAGTGATATAGAGAACACGAATGCTACTATCTTTATCCAAAACTCAGTTTGAATATGAATTATGATATCTAAACAGAATAAAAAAAGGAACGTAGATACAAACAGAGGGGCAAAACTTGACACAAAAGTTTGTAGGAAGGAATAACGTCCAAATTCTGGAGTATTCACCGAACCATTAGGAGATACTATACTTGTACCTTTAATACGATACTTAACTCTGATATTTTTCTTCTTAATTCCAACGAGACTACCAATAGTATAATGTGCCATTTCGTGAACAAACACCCCAATAAAAGCTATAATATTAAACACCACCTTAAACCCAGGAGTATGAATGTGATTATACCAAGATCTAATCACAACTGAAGTTATAAGCATAGTAAAAAGCCAAAAAAATAATTCAATCATAATGGTAGTTCAATCACCAAATGAAGATTTATAAAGGAAAAAATTTCAAGGGCTTTTTATAACACAGTTCTCACAATTGTTTGGCAAATACAATAATATCTTTACTATATTACTACATCGGGAGACTTTGGAAAAGTCGTAAAATTAAAACCCAATTCGTATAAAGTCTGGTATCTGCTCAGATTTTAATTGAGGTTTTGTTTTAAAGGGATTAATATCATAAATCTAATCTTAATTATATTATTGCTGATTTTAAATCAATATTACGATTACGATTCATTTTATATTCCCAACTTAGACTGTAACTACGACGAGCGTCAAAAAATATTTTCACTAGTTGGCAATGAAATTGCAAAATTGTGATTTTGATTAAAAAATGAGAATTCTATCTTCTTGATATTAAATCATACTCTGTAGGTTGGCCATTTATAGAAGAGTAATTATAACATTACGTTTCAAATCTCACTATTTACACTTATAAACGATATAGATTTAAAGATCGACCCTATTTTTTACCAAATTCAATAGACTTTTAAATACTACTGGTGATCTTAATTACTTAGTTTGAAGAAATGTGCAAAATAAAATAATAAATAAAATTGAAAAAAGTTGAGTAGAAAAAATGGCAACCCATAATGCAGAAAAATTTGATTCGGTAGAATATAATTCTAATCAGAATCCTTTAGAATGTTGTGACGTTTGCGGTTCACATGAGGTTATCGAAACTCAAGAAGGATATACTTGTCGAGATTGCGGTATCGTCTTGGAGATCCAGAAATTAGAATATTATCGACCGTACGACAAAGATGTCGTTCAACACGCGGTGTTAGGCAAAACACAGATAGGATACAAGCGAGAAAGACGCAATTTGAAGAACTCTATTAGGTTAGAGGGATTAAGTAAACTAGATTCGCTACGGACAAGCGAAGAAAGCGTGCTCGTAGTAGCTCGAGTTGAGATTAAACGGATATTAACCGCTCTTGGTTTTCCATTAACTGATGTTGAGCCCCTTTTAGAAAAATACAAGTATAACCGCTCCCAATTAGGGAAAGGAACCAAATATCGAAGCCCCCAGATGTTAATCCCATGTATAATTTACGCCTATTACAAAGAGAACAGCAAACCAATACGCGAAAAAGACTTACTGGAAGTAACAACCATCTCTAAAAAAGATTTTAATGCCTTTAAGTTTTCAATTCTGCGTATTTGGCCTGAATACAAAGACCGAAACAGAAAGGAATATATAATTCAAAGGATATTAGAGGTTACTGAGCATTTCGATCTAGGGATGCCTTTTTTCTACCAATCAAAAAAGATTTTAAATCGATTTTACGATAATATAAAGAATACGAAGGACGATGTAATTATTGGACTTGTAACTTCAATTACTCTTCTCTGTTCTCAGCAAAGTAGCGTGAGTATTTCAGCTCTTTGTAATAGATTGGATGTGAAAATGTCCACGATTCACAGACAAGTCGAAAAAAGAGTAATGCAAAAGTTTAAAGTCTCCGGTTTTAAAAGCTTAGTAAAATCCGCTGATCTTCTAAAAAGTATTATGACTAAATTAGGTGTGCTCGACACTGCAATTATTAATGCGAACAATAAATCGGAAGTAGGTTCGGAGAGTGATGATTTAGTTCAAGTAATCTTAGGGAACGCGAAGCCCGTGTTTAATAGCTTGCGCGAGAATAGCGATTCTTATTTGTTTGTAAGAGGAATTAGTGGATTGGTAGGTACATCCATTATCAACGGTAATAATAACGCTCACCATATTAATATGCTTTTCACGGACGAAAGAAACGATTCCCATAATACTAGGAAAGTTGATAACAAAGATAAAGTGAAATTAGAATTATTTAAGTTTTACAACCCTAAAGGTCCTCCTATAATTTGCTGATCTTGTATTCCTACTTTTTTTTCTCTCTTCTTCTATAATCGTTATTATTCGACGATTAATTATTATCAATTTTTCCTTTATAAATCCAGGATTCATTTTAATGTAAAGCTTAGAAATAACACTTCGCGTGAAGTAACATGCAAATAAAAAAAACAATAGTAATAATTGGAGTAATTTCAGTTGTATTTTTGTCTTGTTTTATGGTATTTAGTAATAAATCTATTGGTCTCCCTGATTATGAAATCAATACTAATCTTGAATCCCCAAAAACTTCTGCTACAACTAACCTCGAATTTATCGAGGCTCTATTTGATTCAAAAAACAATAATTATAGCTCAAGCGGTTATTATCCTCAGATTTACTCAAGTTCTATCCAGGCAACCTATTACGCGCTCTTTGTTTTAGAAGCAATAGAGAGAATTGAAGAGATCGACCAGCAAAGAGCAATTGATTATATTATGTCATTTTATAACTCTAGCTCTTACCAATTTTTAGACGAGAACGCATTAAGATACTTAGCATCTAAAATTCCTCGTAGATATCTCCCGTTATCTACCTTGTTAGAGGTTAACTGCTACGCGGTGCTTTCTTTAAGCATCTTGAACAGTTTGAATCAGATAGATACTGGTGAAATTATTAATTTTATTTGGGATTGTTATCACCCAAATCTTCACGGTTTTATAGGTCAGCCATACGATTCCTCGTTAGATGAAGGATTCAAGGTTCCTACAGCTGACAATACGTATTACGCGGTGATCACGCTCGAATTACTTGGTGTTGATTGGAACCAATATTCTCAAGAAAGAATTGACATTGTATCATATATTGAGAGTTTACAGTCTATGGATTCTAATACGGGATTCTATAACGACAACGAGCCTCTGTTCAATTCACTACTAGAACCCGAACCAAACCAGTTTAGTTCTTACTACTGTCTTAAAACTTTAGAGACGTTTGGATCTGCTTATGTGGATGTCATAGATAAAACTAAGTTCCACCAGGATCTTTCAGTTTTATATCATCCTGACGAGTTCTACTTTGATTTATCTTCAACAGTTTGGGATATAAATTATTCTAATATTGTTGCGACTGCGATTAATCTAGAGTTGTCCGACATAACGGAATTTACTAACTTTGACAGAAATGAGGTGATAAATTTTATATTGAGCAATCGAGTTTATCGTGGAGGATGGGAAGCGTCCACGACGATTAAATATCACGAGTTAATAGATACTTTTCAAATTGTGCGGTCGCTTTCAAATGTCGGTGCCCTTTCAGGGTTAGATATGAGCGAAAAAGACGAAATCGAGTCCTTTATAGGGCTTTTTTCTCAAGAGAGAGGCTTTTCGCTAATCTCGGAAGATTATACTTCGGTAGATTTAATTTATACTATCATATCGTCTTATCAGTACTTCGATCGGGTTGGAGAGTTAAACATTCAAGCATTATACGATATTTTAGAAGATACAATAAAAGAATTCAGGGGAAGTTATTATTTTTATGCTTGTTCAAACCTTGATATTTCTACACTGAGTTTCCGTTCGACACCAATCGATTATTACTCTATGGGTTATGACCAATACATAGAAAAAATAAACGCGATAAGTACAAATAAAGACATCTTCAAAATTCTTGATGCTCTCGCTAAAATTTTTAAACTGAACGACTTTGCTGCAAGTTATAACTTGGATAAAGTCTTACAAGCTGTAATTGACTCTCAATTTCTAGACCCTTTATACACCCGGAACTTCGGAGCCTTCTCGATCAGCAACGTAAGTTATTCTTCGGAGCGAAAAAACGACTATATTTATTTGAAGTACTCCTATTACTCGACTAGAGCCATGGAAATTATCGCAGATTTTCTTTCTCTGGGTACTATTACGAGCCTATATTTTTCAGATTTGGGCTTTGATAGAACAGCACTTGCTACTTACATCGTTAGAAACATAATAGAGACTTCTACCGAGCTCTATTTCGAAGCAGACTATTCAAAATCAGTTGAGTCAGACTTGGAAAATTTATACTATTCGATTTACATTCTGGAAGCTCTTGATCAATTTAACCTGGATGCGAATAAAATTGAAAATTTTGTAATTAATAACCTGAACTATTCAAACGTGAAAAATGTATATTATTGTTACAAAATAGCAGATATCTTAGGCTTATCTATTGCTTTTGACATAGAACAAACGCATTCGCTAATCCATTCGATTTACTCAGATATTTACCACGAGTTTTACTTAACTACAGAACGAGCTATCCTAGAACAAGAAGCGTTCTTGTGGATATGTGAAATGGCAAAGAACGATCAAGTAAGAATAAACGCAAAATTTTCCCAACATACCACTTTAGGAAGCAGTAATACTTTTACTGTAGATTTAGATAACATAATTCTGTCTAATTTTGGTCAGTACACTACGGTAAAACTGGAAAGCGTACAACTCGGGACACTTGTTTTTGATCAAACCATAAATAATACTCACGAAAAAGAAATCCATATCCCGGTAGATCCGAACAATTATCCGACAATTATAGGAGAATTATCCGTGTATGACGGAAGCACTAAAATAGCACAATTACCTATCTCGTTTACCACGAATTTCGATACTATTTACGAGATTTCGATCTCAAAAACCGAGTCAAGGATAGAAGTAATCGTAAACGCTTCATTTCGCTTTGCTTCAGGAGAACAACCGATATTCGACGGTTCTATGTTAGCTCACATTTACAGGGCAGGCAATTATATAGATACCGTGTTTTTAACTTCGGAAAATGGGTTACAAAGCACCGAATTTACATTGGTTTATCGTCCTTCTTACAGTGGCATCTATGATTTCGAACTTTATTTAGACGATCCTTATCATTCCACCCCCCAATATGTAACAGATACGAGCTTTACATACACGGGAGCGGGGCCTATCCCTGGAGAGCAACCAATTGACGGTTTCGAAAACGACGCGCTCGTAACTTTTCCATTAATTCTTACGATGATAGGAGCACCTTTGGGAGTAGTAATTACTACTTCAAAAACGAAACGTATCAAAAAAGCTAAAAACAAGCTAAACGCCATCGCAAAATAATTACAGTTCTTCTTTTTTTTACACTCGATATATTATAATTTCTTTAATGTAAGATAATTTAGGATTAATCGAATAGGATGCAATATCTATATTCATCTCTTTAGTGGTAAGTCAATCGGGAAAAGAGTATTACTTTGCATTCACATTTATAACTAATGAAATCTAGATAATAGTACTAAAATTTCATAGACAAAAATTATAAAAAAAAAAGGTTGAAAAACTTGGATAGAAAACACCGTCTAAATATTATTCTAACATTCGCGTTAGGTTTCACATTATTGTATATTGGAGTAGTAGTTACTTTTTTTTTTCTGTACGCAGCCTTTACTCCAGACCAAATAGTGCTTGGACTCCTACCACCCGGTCCACCTGATCCTCTTATGATGGAAGCGTTTAAGCAAATGTATGGACTTAACGACCCCCTTTTTTTCAGATTTCTACGGTACCTTGGAGACTTTTTGACCAGTAATTTGGCTTACTCTTCTTCTATCAGTTGGGGAACTCCTGTATTCGATATATTGATGAGATCGGTTCCACACACGATTGAACTTCTGATTTTCCCCTTAGTTATAGGTATTATATTAGGATATGTCTTTGGAAGAATATCAAATCGATCTAAACGTAATTGGTTAAAAAAGGGTATTCAATTATTAAGCGCTGTAGGTGTCGCTGTTCCGATATTCTTTTTTGGTATGTTTTTACAGTTCACTCTTGGTTATCTATTTCCGTTGTTTCCAACTATAGGTTATAAAAGCTTTATGTATCCTTCTCCTCCATTAATTACGGGTTTTATGATGTTTGATGCATTTATCTCAGGGAATCTGGCATTAGCGCTTGATATCCGGGAGCATTATGTCTTACCCACAATAATTTTATTAGTTGCAATTACAGCGCTAATGACGAGAGCGTATAGCTCTAACAGGGCGAAAGACTCCTACAAGAAAAAGACGATCTTTTCACATACTGCCAAAACCAGCGTAGTGTTCGGTGTGATTTTTACATATCTTTTCTTGATCGACGTAACGTTTAATTTATATGGTTTCGGGACTTATTTCATAAATGCTCTAATGTATGGGGACTACTTTTTGATCAGGGGGTTTTTGTTTATATTCATCATACTATTTGCTGCAACAATTATCGTTTCTAACTTAATCTTTAGCATTTATGGGTTAGTAAAGGATAAAAATGAACTTCCCTTAAAAGATGTCGAGGAAACAATGGAAAGAGAGCCTAATCTTAGTGCTGTAAGTGATCTAAAGAATTACTTGAATAAAATTGTTCGATCTCCACTAATGTATATTGGATTACTAGCCGTTTTAAATTCTATTTTCGCAACGATATTTCCTGAACTAATATCGGGATCTACTTACGCAGAAGCTAATGGAATATATATCGGATCTTGGGAACCTCCATCTCCAACTCACCCTTTTGGAACAACTCAATTCGGAAGGGATGTGTTTGCGTTAGTGACATATGGTACTCGTGGTTCTGTGATATTCGGAGCTGGAGCTGTTCTTATTGGTTTAATTGGAGGTTTGATATTCGGGCTGTTAGCTAGTAAATTTAATCGTAAGGGTCATACAATAATCATGAGTGTAACTTTGGTTTTTTACGTATTGCCAGGAATACTACTAGTTTTACTTGCTACTATGATATTTGGGAATCTTTTTGGACTATTGATGTTTATGACTGGTCTATTGCTCATACCTGGTTTTACAAGAATAATAGGTAATACAGAATTCCGGATCGTTCCCATTGGAAAGAAAATAGTCTCTTATATGCCCTTATTTGCAGGATTTGCAATACTGCTTTACGCGTCACTAGGATTTTTAGGATTTCATGATTATCAAATAATTTCATTAGGCGGACTTGTTAGTCAGGCGAGAGTACACTTGTTTGATGCGCCTTGGGCTAGTTTCTTCCCATCAATAGCAATATTTTCTATTGTAATAGGCTTATTTATATTACACGAAGGATTAGCGAAGCAATCAAGATAATTTAGATCAAAATTTTTTCTTTTTATTTTCTTATTTTCTATAAGTAGTAATGGCTCAGAGCGTAAAAATTAAGCAGTTACATCAAATAATATCAGCTTTGGAAAAGTTCAAAACACGGAAAGAAAGCGTGTTTAATCTCGGTAAATTAGCAGCGTATCTTCATTTATCTGAAGTAGAGCTGGACGAGATTTTAGAACTCGTTTTTCGCTTTCAAAAGTTATTTAGTACGTCACTTGATGAGTTCTATCTGTATAAGAAGTGGAAAAACAACAAAACCTTTCTGGTCTTAAAGTTAAAATCGGAAGTTAAAAATCTTATTACAAACGAGCCTAAAGAAATTGAGATTGGCCAAGAAGAAGTTAGAGTGTTAAACGACTTAGTGTATTACTTTCAGCACGTAAAAATAGGAAAGGGGTTTGAAATCAAGCACAATACTACGGAACTTTCGAAGAAGATAAGGAATCTCAAAAAAACCCATCCATATTTCTTCGAGTATAGAGGAAACGGTTTAATTTACCCTTCAAAGCTCGCAATTGAAACAGGAAGGTTAATTTCGTATAACAATAAAAGTAAAAAAATAATTACAAAATTAGAAGTAGAGGATTATCTCATACAAATCGTGTAAGGGAAGTTAAAGAAGATGATGGAACTGGAAAAGGGCAATCACAAGACGAAAAAGACATCGTATTTACGGGAAAAACACATTGAACATAGAGAATACCAATCAAAAATAGCAAAAGAATGCATATCTAAAAATTCACTTGTCGTACTCCCCACTGGTCTAGGGAAAACAATCATCGGAGTCTATGTCGCTGCTGGGATTTTAGAAAATTTTCCCCCTAAAAGTAAGATCGTCGTTTTAGCTCCCACAAGACCTTTAATTAATCAGCATTACGACTCATTCAAAAACTTGATGACGATTCCCGAGGATGAATTCGTAGTTTTAACCGGTAAAACTGTTCCTGAGAAGAGAGTAGAGTTATTCCACGAAAATCAAATCATTTTTTATACGCCCCAAACTTTACGAAACGATTTGGTTAACAGAAAGTACAATTTAGAAAACGTCTGTTTAATCGTTTTCGATGAAGCTCATCACGCTACAGGCGATTACGCTTATACACTCATCGCAGACAAATTTGTGGATCAAAATCCAGATGGAACGATTTTAGGTTTGACTGCGAGCCCTGGTTCGTCTAAGGAAAAGATAAATATACTATGCGAGAACCTACACATTCCACTCAAAAACATCCATACTCGGACGAGAAAAGATGTGGATGTGAAAACGTATTTAAAGCCTATGGATGTATTTCAAATTGGCGTTAATCTCACCGAACTCATGGGCGACGCTTATTTGGCAATTCAAACGCTCTTAGAAGAACGTTTACAATACCTTTCTCAACTAGGTTTTTTAGGCGTTAAAGCAGTAAAATTGTATACTAAAGTGATCAGAAAGGATTTAATAAAGCTTAACTCCGAGCTAATTAGATTGGTCAAAGGAGACGGAGATAAAACAGGAGTTTACAGCGCACTATCGGTAAACGCTCAAGCATTGATCCTTTTTCACATGCTTGAATTAATAGAACAACAAGGATTAGATGTTTTACTGATCTATTTAACAAAGGTAAAACAAGACGCTCGAAAAAAAACTAGCTCGAAGGCGGTAAAAATACTCGCTTCGGATCACAGGATAAACCAAATTTATATAGAATTAAAAAAGAATGAGGATTTATCCCCAGAGCAACTCATACACCCTAAATTTTACGTACTCGAAAAGCTACTCTTAAAAGAGTTTAAAATCAACCCCGAATCAAGGGTTTTAGTTTTTGTGAAGTTGCGAGATTCAGTCAAAAATATTGTAAAAAAATTAAAAATCACTAATACTGATGTTATTAGGCCAGCTAGATTTGTAGGACAATCAACTAAATCTAAGGATGACAAAGGATTGTCTCAAAAGAATCAGTTAGCAATATTAGAACAGTTCAAACAAGGTCACTACAATATCTTGGTGAGTACAAACGTAGGAGAAGAGGGTTTAGACATAGCAGAATGCGATCTAGTTATTTTTTACGATGTAGTTGCATCAGAAATTAGATTTATCCAAAGAAAGGGAAGAACTGCTCGCCATCGCGAAGGAAAAGTTATCATCCTTTATTGCAAGGACACTCACGACGAGATTTACATGCACATCGCTCTTAGCAAGCTAAAGAAAATGAACGTCAACCTTAAGAGCGATCGACAGCTACGAACTTCTTACGCTAAAGTTCCTAAGGAAATGGTAGTAGAAATAAGTCCTTTAGAAGAACCGCATACGCAACCCCCCAGAAAAGTAGAAGTTCACCAAAAGCAAGGTAATTTACAAGCCTTTTTACAGGATTCATCGAGCTCAAATGAAATAGTACAAAAAGTGGCTGAAATCAAAATAAGCCAATCTCTTCCCGTTAAATACGGGATAAGAAAAAATCTTCAACACGACCAAATACCTTTCGAGGTTGTGAAGTCAATTAACCACATTACTATGTTCGATCGCGTCATAATCCAAGCTTTAGATCCACACCAATTTGAAAAGAAAACGCTGCTAAAGAAGATTTCTCACTTGAGTAAGAAATATAATCTATTTGTTTCAATTTTCGATTTTATTGACTTTTCTGAGAATTATCAAGACGAAGAACGACTTCTTAAGCGAGAAATCAAAGAATGGGGCTTAACTAACGATTTGAAAGCTATTCCTATCGATCTTCCTGAAGAATTATATTTCATCGTTAAAAACATATATTTGCACTCAAAAAAGGAATACGAGGTTGCTTAATGTGGAAGAGACTGCTTTCAAAAAGGACAAAACTCCTTATTTAGTTTTCGCGTGCAAAAAATGTCAGCAGTTTCTTTATGTGAAAACCACTCAGAAAACTAAAAAGTGCTTGCGATGTGGGCGTTCTCACCAAGTGAAAACCGTTCTAAATAAAGGAGAAATTGTGCGTGGTATGACACTTGCTGTAAATACTGTGAAAAGAAAGCAGAATGAATTAGCTGTTCCCGAATTTAGATCACAAAACGATTTTATAATCGACACAAAAAGTGTTCAAAACAATAGTTTAACATTTTCTTATTCTAAAGAAGACAAAATTGATGAACCGGATAACAGATTTAAGTTTAAAACTCTCTTACTTAAACTTTCTAAACTTTATAGTAAATTTCCTGCGTATTTGATTGAGATTATGGCTGAAGATTCTGGAATTCCAAGTCAAGAAATACCCCGTCTTATTAAAAAATTCAAGAAGAAGGGATTTTTAATCCCCTTGAAAGATGAAGAATTCTACTATAAAATTTCTCAGAAAAACTAATCTGAGCGCACCGCATCTGAAAATTCTTGTCTCATTATGCTTTTATAGATTGGATCTCGATTTTTAAATGGGATTTTTTCATACCCAATATAAATATCGGGAGCACGGGATGCTTTCAGAACTTCTGAAAAAGGAACTATTATTTTAGAAATCACTAACTCAACTGTGTCATATTCTGAAATCTCAATAACTAAAGTTTCTTGTTTCCTATTTTTTTCGAGTTCAATACCCATTCTACTCACCTTTTTCACGGTTTTACAGCTTAATAATGCTGGTTCTATTTAAAAAAAAATTAATTAAAGGGCTTGATTTCTGGTATTTTTTTCTAGTCTATTTAGTGATATAATTGAGATATAATTTTAACATTTTTTTCTTATAGTTAAAATCAATAAAGTTACCGAATAAAACCTTGAAAAAGTCAAGAAAAAGTAGGAAAAAATTAAGTTTATAAATCCGATTAACCTGTTTCGATTAATATTTTAAAATTACAATTATTAATCTTGAATTCTTTTGTATACATCCCAACAACCTCGTGAGCACCCCGTTCTTTTTCTATTCTTTCGTAAAACTTATCAAAATCTTTAAGATCTTTAAATAGTAGCTGCTCTGTGTATCGATTCTTATTTTCTGAAATTTGATAAGGGAAATATTTTTTATCTGTTATCATAGGGAAAAAGAGTTCATAACGTAAACAACCATGAGATTCATAAAATAGTTTCAATCTATTTTTGGCATAATCAAGGAAACTTTCCAGTTTTTCTTGAGGAACTTCACATGACCATTGAACCAAAATCATTATTTTATCACCTTTAACCTTTTTAGTTTAGATTATTATTAATTTAGCAAATAATTAATATAAAAGAGAGTAATGATTTTTAATATTTAATAAAATATTTTTATTATATTTTTACTCAGAATAGTCCTTATTTACTTCTTCAAGAAAAAGTTTCATAAAATATCGCTGTCGCCTTAGATAGCCTTTTATTCGGTCTGATTTCAAGTCAGGTTGATTTTTTATAATTTTTTGGATGAACTCAAGCGCTTCTAAAGTTTGTTCCTTCGTCTTTTCAAATTCTTTGATGATATAGTTGTCTTGATCGTCATCCAGTTCTTTAAAGACAAGAAATTCTTTTATCCTAATTTTCTTTCTGTCAATAATTTCAAATGGATCTTGCTTTTCTTTAGAATCCATTGCGATTTTTCTTTTTCTTGTAGGATAAATACATTATTGCTCAGTCATTTAAAAAGGAAAAATTGTGTTGAGACCACATACTTTTGGTATCATTGAGATCACATTTCATTTTAAATAAGTAAAAAATCCGGTAGAAATTGTCATGACCGAATTTTTACTAGATTTTTTCGTGTTAGCAGATGGCGGAAAGGTAATTTTTAGCCATTGTTCTTTACTCCAATGCGATGAAACACTTATAGGTGCTTATTTTCACGCGATAAATTCTATCTATAAGATTTGTTTCGAGCGAGATATGCAAAAAGTGTCATTGAACCAATATCGCCTTCATTTTAAGAAAATTGAGCCTTTCTTTTTTATAGGAATCTCTACGATCCACGTTAAAACTAAAGTAGCAAACGAAAATTTTGAGATTTTATCGAACCAATTTTATAAAAAGTTTCGCAGCAAGCTTACAAAAAATTGGGAAAGTGATGTGGCTTTATTTCATAACTTTAATTCCGAAGTGGATAAACAGGTAAAGGAGATCTCATTAACAAAGTAAAATAAGCCGGGGTCGGACCTTTTTAGTGTTACTTCCCTTTTATAATATTTTTACATAGGTTAATTCCTAACCCCGTTTTTCGATTTAGTACGTAAGGATTTTGTTTTTTTACTTGAGTTGCTGTGTGAAATCCGGCGTTATACAAAAATCTTGCCCTAACTCTTGCTACATTATCTAACCTTAACACCAAGTCGAATAATTCCTCGTGAATCCCGTAATGAATTCTTATTTTAAGCGTCTCTGCAATCTCTGCTATTCTTATCATATCTTCTTGTAAATCTAAATCTGATTCGCTCAAGTGAACCGCTATTATTCCAATGAAAGTTATGATTCGTTCTAAGTTATCTTTTATAGTGTAAAGGTCTCCAGTCATAATGTTATGGCGTTCTATAATAGCGTCGAGAGGTTCCTCATCGCACCATTCTAAAATTGGTTGGAGAAGTCTATAGTCGCGCACTTTTTGTTCTGCCTTTAAAACCTCGTACGCTTCTTTAACGATATCTTGGAATGTATCCATCGCAGCGTTTTCGAGCTTATTTCGGATAAGTACTCCAGAAACGGGATAAAGATACAAACGAATGACTAATTTTCCGAATTGCGAACATTTAATCGTACCGTTATCCCTTTTAATAATTAATCCCTTGTCAAAAAGGTAATTTAGAACGTATTGATTCTTAACCGATTTAGGAATGATATCGTCTACATATTTCTGGAAGTTTTTATCGGGAATTTCGATCAAATGGAGCAAAAAAGCGGTGATATGGTCGCAAAATTCGAAGGAAAACTGCTCGTTAGAGTAATTATTTGATAAGCCGTTTTCAAACCCACAAGAACATCGAATTCCTATGTCGGTATCAAACTCGGTGAAAAAAACCCCGAAATCGGTTTTTATATACCCTGAGACGTTAGATTTAGTAAGCTTAGTGATCTTAATCAGGTAGCGTTTTTTCGATAATGTTTTTACTTTAGAAGAGTCCGAATGAAGTTTTAGTATGTTCACTGGAGTAATCTCTTTGATCATGAGGAGTTGATCGATTGGTATTTGTTCTCGTTCCATTTTATCTTTGATACCAAACCAAAAAAATGTTTTTTGAAAGAATTTTTTTAACTTATCTAAAGTTATGTTCTTTTCCTCGTAAATTCTTAGGAGCACTTGCTCTTTTAACGTATTTATTTTGTTCAATCCTGAAACTAAGTCGTTGTACTTTGGAGTATATACCTCTGACGGTAAATTGCTCTGGAAATAATGGTCTTCTATCCAGTCCCTCTCGTCTACGTCGCTGACAAGCAAGTATCCAAATCCTTCATCGTCTAATCCCGGTCTACCCGCTCTTCCCAACATTTGAAAAATAGTATTGGCAGAAAAAGGCATAAAGTAGGAGAACCCATCTCCGTTCTCGTGATATCCCGAAAAATTTTTTATGTTGTGTCCTGAAGTCACATATTTTTTAAAGTCCTTTACAATCACCGTTCGAGCTGGAATGTTTAAACCCGCGGATAAAGTTGTAGTGCAGCAAATTACTTTTATTATATGTTTTCGATAAGAATCTTCTATAAGTTTTCTTTCTTTCGGAAGCAAGCCAGCGTGATGGAAAGCTATTCCGGATTTCACAACTTTTTTCAACTCTAGGTGCCTTCCTTTAATAGCGTTAAGCTTTTCTTCGATATTTTTGCACGCCTTAAGTTCAGATTCACTTATATGAGTTTTAATCAAGTTTTTAAGGTTTCTCGCTGTCTGTTGCGTAGACTTTCTTCTATTTAAGAATACTAAGGTTTGACCTCCGTTATCTAAAGTAGCTTTGATTATTTTTTTAAGGGTAGAATCTTTATTTTGGGTTATTTCGATCTTATATTGGAGAGGTACAGGTCGTATTTCTGAAGATATAAGCGTAGTCTTGTTCCCAAGAGATGAGAGCCATTCGTTAAAGAATTCAGGGTTAGCAATCGTTGCTGATAGGCCGATAATTTGTGGGCTGTGTAAAAATTCGTTTAATCTCACAATCAGAGACTCTAATCGTGGACCTCGGGATCCGCTTGCGTCACCTAAGATGTGAATCTCATCAATAATTACAGTTGATATATCGAAAATCCACTCTTTATCGCTAAAGTTTCGTAATATTGAATCCATTTTTTCATAGGTAGTAACTAAGATGTCTGCTTGTTCGAGTTTTGAATCGTCCACATCGTAGTCACCAATTGATAATTCAACTTTAACTCCAAATCGCTCGTAACTTTTCTTAAAATGGACATATTTTTCAGTTGCCAACGCTTTATAAGGTACAAGGTAGATACTTTTTCCAAACTTTTGGAATACATTATTAACGGCGCAGATTTCACCAATCAAGGTTTTACCAGAACCCGAAGGAGCACAGACTAAAAAAGACTTTTGAAAGAAAACACCCTTTCTTATGGCTTCCTTCTGAATCTCCCTTAAACTAAATATTTTTAACTCGAGAAGAACTCTTAAAATTCTCTCATCGCTAATGTATTCAAAAATTTCATCAAAGCTTTTATCTTTTTTGACAGGTTCCAAGTCAGTAAATTTCATTAATGAGATTTACAATCACCATGTTATACTATATTCCTTTAAAGTATATCCAAATATAAAGAAAAAAAAGAAGCGTTCATACCAAAGTAGCAGCCCATTTAATAAGAATTAGTGAAGACAGATGTTTATGACATTTTGGGCTAAAATTTGGCAAGAACTATCTAGGGTGTATCTAATAATTAATACACAGAGCTTATTTAAACAAAAATTCTTTCGGTAATTCAATTTTTTTGTTTAAATATAAGTGATATATTTGATCCTCGATCCCTATGACAAATGTATTTGAAACATCTCAGAAATTGGTTGTCGAAAATGTTAAAGAGAAATCTTTTAATTCGCCTCAAAATACCGACGATCTTACAGAGATTAAAGGTATTGGTCCGGCTACCGCAATAAAGCTGAATAATGCCAAAATTATTTCGTTCAAACAACTTGCGGATGTTTCACCCGAAATTCTTTCCGAAATTCCGGGGATTAACCTTACTACAGCGTATAAATTTATTACGGGAGCCAAAAGTATTCTTGATGGATATCAAGATCAGAATTCTTTCAATGAAGAGAATTCAGTGAAAGAAAAAATGGTTGAAATAGTAGAGCATAAAAAGGAAGCTGAAATGGATGAGATTGGAATCTTAGAAGTTATGGGACTAATTGTCGAAGAGGACCTTTCTCAGGAAAAATTCCAAAGAAACGAAGAAGAAATCGAGCTTACTCAAGAACAGTGGTTTGAAGATAAACATAATTATTCTCGACTTAGTGCTTCTTATCCCCCCATGTCGAAAAAATTTTCAAATGAGTCTGTAATAGAAATTGAAGAAACACAAGAACACCTCGAACAACCTCAGGAACAATCCGAAAATATGTTCAATGAAGAATCTTTTATGGTTGAAAAACCAGAAGAAGAAGATTCCCGTGAAGAGACTTCTTTTGTTCCTAAAACAAATGAGATTTTTGAGATCGATAAAATTCCAAAAATAACAAAAAGGCGGGACACACGAGAAGAAACAAGACACTTTATCGAGGAATTATTGAAAAATTCAGGTTATTACATAATTCCGAACACAATTGATACCCTAAATCCTTTTATAGAAAAGATCGACTACCTTGGATGTAAGTTAGTTCGCGTTTCAAAATGGGTAAACCATATTTTTCTGATCCCTATTAAAATTTGCGACTTGGAGGGAACTGTGTTAGTCGACGAAGCTAAATTGGATTATGATACAATGGCGATCGAAGGTAGAAATGAATCTATGAGTAGATTACGACATTATTACAACAATTTGTTATCTACCAGAGATTTAGCGTTTGACGACATTATTAACGGTAAATATTTTCGAGATTTCTTCCAAAAATATTTGCAAGTAAACCTAATGTTAGAAAAAAGTGTAGAAAATAAAAAACTTTTTTTCATTTCGGGTCAAACTCAATATAAAGTTTTAATCGAGCCAATAATGCTCAGTAAATCACCACCGAGATGTATGGAAAAATCGCTTTCATTTCCATATCAGAGAAGCACCAACATTCATGTTATTCATCAACCTGATTTATCTCTACTATTAGGATTCATAGAACAAAAATATAAGTTAATAGAATCTCGGGTGACCAGTTCAAATACGATAAAGAACTATCAGAAAATTGACGAAAAATTTAGAAAAAACGTTCGCATTGCCTCGATTCCTTTAGTAGGATACGGTATAGCGTTATCCGTTATTTATTTCGCAGAATTTTTCTTCCTATTAAGATTGTTTAACAGTATTGGGTTCGCTTTCGTAGGGATTTACCTTTCAATATTAGCCTACTTGTATTTGAAGTTTTACAGAGCGAAGAAAGAGCTTTCTATCAAATTTGAAACTCCCTATTACATGCAAAACTTAGAATTTAGCGAAACTGATTTGTTAGAGTTTAAAGATCAGTTGACAACTGAAGATATGGCTCAATTTGGATACGAGTGTTTTGGAAAAGATAAAAATTTTAAAGTTTTAGAACAGATCGAGAAGGACAACATTCTGAACTTCGTGAATGCAAAAAAAATTGAACATGATTCTTCTATTCTTCCTAAATCAGAGGAAGAAAAGGAAGAAGTTGTTATAGTTCAAAAATCGGAGTTTAGTAATAAATACCTCTCGTTTTTAGAAGATTAGAAGATATTTCTATCTCATAGAAAAACTCCTTAAATTACATACTCTAATCACTCTAATCAAGATTATAATGATACAAAAAAAAAGAGTTTAGGAATTAATCATAGAAAATTGTTATTATTATATAAAGACCTTCATGCGATTGGGTAATGAACCTAATATTGAGAGAAGGATTTTCTTTAAGAAATTGATTCAGATCAGCTTCTAATTTTTTATTAAAAGTATGATTAAACATTTTAGCTTTCATTCTTCCTATCTCACCTTTTCAAACTTATGATATTTAATTTATATTAATAATGATATTAAACGTACAAATATTTAAAATGACTATTTGAATTTTTATAACACTTTTGTAAAAATTAAGCAAATCTCGAATTTTTTCTTTAAATATTCTAACTCTTTGCAAGCTATATGTAGGAAATATAAGAGTTTAGTTTAATATGTCGATAAATTTTAAGTCAGTATACAAAATATTATTTGTAATTGGATTACTGCTAGGGTTTGCTTCCGTATTTTTAGACTGGTATTATCTTCAAGGGATTACTGATTCCGGTGAAACTGTAGTGTATTGGATTTACAACGCATTGTTCGATTGGAGCACCATATTTTCCACAGGTGCTTTGTTCAACGAGAGTTACCAACCCAAGAATGCTACGATGCCCATCGCAATCGTAATCGTGTTTCTAGTTGTATTGTTCTTATCTGCCTATTCAGTGCTATTTCACGACGTAGAGCGAGGAGATAAGCTGTTAAAAGTAAGAAAGTTTGATTTTGTAACCTTATCTTTAGTAACCTTAATCGGTTTCTTTATAATAATATTCCCACTATTTTTCTTATTACCTAACGGTCTTTATTATCCATTTTTAGTGTACTACGATTACGATTTAGAAATTACGTTTTATTTTTCGATAGGTCCTGGTTATTTTTTTCAATTCATCTCCTTCGGATTTACATTTCCTTACGCTTTATTTAATCATTCAGTAATCTGCACTTTCGAAAGGGAACAATCCAGCATCGAAAATACGATTAATCGATACATTGGAAGCGTGCACGAAGAATTGGATTTAGATAAACTGATAGCTAAAGAAGAATATGAACTCGAATCGGTAAATAGCTCCCAAATTGAAGTTCCTGAAAGTAAAGTCGAAAAAGTTTACGAGGAATTTTTAACGAGTCGGGGGAGAAAATGAAAGAAGAACTGTTAGATTTAAAGTTAAAAAGGTTGATCCAGCTCTGTATAGAGACTCAGAACTACAAAAAATTAGCAGTTGTCAGCTTTGTTCTTACAAGCAACACAATAGACGAGATCGGGATTAAACTTGGAATGAGACCCAGAGAAAAAAATGCTGATGAGAAGATTTTTGAGTATATGGAGCTTGTAAACAAAATTTTTTCCCTAAATTTTAGAATTAAAATTTTTAGACCAGAAGTAATTGAAACTCTTTCTCAAATCGAGTTGTTATTCCTGAAAAAAGAAGGAGACTTAGGATTAGATCACATTAGAGATGTGTTTGGCATTTACTACGAGCTTCGTAAGCTAGAAGTTCCTAACTTGCAAGAAAACATCAATTCTGACATATTAGATCGTAATCGGTCCATATCATTATTTTCTTTCTTATCTGGTGGCCAAAATTCCAGGAATAAAAAAGAAGGGGCATTCAATCCCATACTACTTCACAAATTTAGAGAGGAAGAGAAAGCCCTTCAAATTCAACTAGAAAAAGAGTTTGATAAAGAAACCTTTGAGAAGATTTTACACCTAAAAACAATCAGGAAAAATCTAGAGCACCGATCTAAAGGAAAAATAGTAATCTCAGGCTCTTTAAAGGATAACATATCTTACCGGCAGTCGAAAGAGCACATCGGCCAATTTTTAGTATTTGGACTTATAATATTGTTTGCTATGATTGGAATCGTAAATGTTATTGAATCTTTCATGTTTGGTGTGTTATCAGTAGTTATTAGCTACAACATGTTAATTTGTTTTGGAGCAATAGTCGTATTATATTTTATAAATAAAACCTACTTTAGTAAAAGGTGATAAAAAGATGGTTAAATCTTATGGGCATTTATTAAAAGAATCTAATGATTGGAAAGGCAAAAATAACTCTGGAAAACAAAGTGAGGGGGATGATCAAGAAAAAGCATATTTGAAAGTCTGGAAGGTCAATCCTTCTTATAAGGATATTAATAAAAAAGAATCATTACTTAAAGTAGGTTCTTTGGCGATCGTTGGATTTTTATTCTTTTCTATTTTGCTATACTCAACATTCAACTTCGTCCTATCTATTACCATTACAGCAATAATCCTAATTAGCTACATTTTAGTA
This sequence comes from Promethearchaeota archaeon, assembly GCA_013375475.1. Classification (GTDB taxonomy): domain Archaea; phylum Asgardarchaeota; class Lokiarchaeia; order Sigyniarchaeales; family SOKP01; genus SOKP01. The sequence goes on along the minus strand of JABXKD010000006.1, from coordinate 29,888 downwards.
TTCCATAAAAATATTTTCAGTTTAAAGCATCTACTCGAATTCAAGTCGTTTGAGCCTTTTCAAGACCTCGTATTTTGGCAACCTAAATATGACCCCACACTATTATTTTTTACCAACCATAAAGATTTACTTACGACAGGGATTAGAATTTTTAGGATTAGAGTCATTCCAGAGAATGTTCACGCCAACTTAAACCGATTTATCAAAGGATTACACGCAGTAAAAGTACCGTATTCCTATCAAATTATACAAAAACCACTCCAAATTGCGACCGAAAACGACAGTATGACTCAGAATTCTTCTTTCGAAACGGTGGTGTTCTTCAGTACTTTTTACTGTGTTAAAGGTAGAGTTTCTAAGCCTAAATTAACAGATGCACTAGATAATCTTCGCGAATATACCGTTTCCTTAAAATCTGCATTCGCTTCTAACTTCCACCACTTTAAAATAACACAATTATCTGATACTGAGTTAGTAGACGCTTTTAGAAGCTCAGTTTTAAAACAAGAAATTCAAGTAGAAAACGATGCAAACGAAAAAAAGAGTAATCTGTCTAGACCAGAAATAAGCAGTTCAATAATAAAAGCAATTTACATGCTTTCAATAGTGGTATCGCTTGACATAGTGCTTTTTGTCATCGGCTTACCAATAGGATTTCGAATTTTACTAAGTATTTTTTTCTTGGTAAGCTTAATAGCAATTTGGTGGCGAGAATTATTGTTCCAATTTAATAAGCGTAAAATTTTTAAATCGAATGATGTTGAGGTGGTCGATCCTTTTTCAAAGGTACAGTTTTATGTGTCTAATAAAGCTCCCGAAAGTATTTTTTATCAAGTTCAAGGAAAAATTGTTGGTGGTCTAAAGATGTTTAATCTTAATTTTTCTTATCCCCCTTCTTATTGCACTCCGGATAAGTTTTACGAGGCTTTAATACGTGAAGGTATGCCTTTTACAGTTACTTTTCAGTTAAAGCCTTTATCTTTTAATCAGTTTGACAAGGAAGGGTTCAAGTATTTAAATGAATGGGAAAAAAAAATGCTTCTAGAAAGAACGGATAAATTTATTGATGGTAATAATTGGCTTAGCTCCCGTGCTGGAGTTTGGAGCACAATTGCAACCTATTCCACAAGTATGATTATAAATTCTCCCGATGTTAGCTATGAAATAATCGATAGAATTGAACAACGGTTAAAGTTACAAAAAGTAGTTCTTCATAATACTTTTAAGCAATTTTTTACTAACTACGAATTAGTTTCCCTCAGGAAAAATAAATTGGAAGCAGGACTAATGTTTGAAACTTTGAAAAACAAATTTTTCCTAAGAAACGGAACTCATTTGAATTACGTATTGTATCAAGGAAAAACATTGAGATATCTTGCCGCTCTTTCCGACCAATTTAAAAAAGGCATAGAGACAAAAATAGCTACAGAATTCAACACACCTTTACAATTAACTAACTTTATCACAGTTGGAAAGACTATTAACACAGAGTTTCTGGAAAATGAAGTTCCTGCGGGATTTCTATTAGAACATCTACACAACTTACTACTCACAAATGGGACGAATTCCAGTAGAGAACTCCTGAGTCAAAAAATTGTTGTAGAATTAGTGAAAAAGGGGCAGGACTCAGTAATTTTCGATTTCACGGGGAACTGGTCTAAAGTAATGAATTACTTTAAAGGTACAATTTACGAAAACCAGTTCATTTATCATAAGTTGGGCAAGACATTCGTTATAAATCCTCTCCGTTCTGGGATTCCTTACGACACCGATAATCCTGGATATATTGACTACATGCTTGACGCCTACGCCATGTCTTTTAAAAAAGACGAAAGAACGATAGAAACTTTCAAAAACACAATCTTACGGAATCCCGACATTGACATATCAACATTAGTTTTAGATTTAACTACGATGCGCGAGTGGGAAAAATCTACGGTTACTGACACCCTTCTTTCCTTTTTTAAAGAGTTCACACCTCAGGAATCGTCTTTTATCCATCACCAACAACAAGATACGGAAAATACAGCGCTTGCCTACGAGTTTATCACGAACGATAAAACGGTTATTATAGACCTCTCAGATGTGAAAGATTACGATAAACAATGTTATTTCGCGTTTGTGGTAATTTCTAAGTTCATTCATTATTTACGATCAGGAAAGCCACACTATTCAAAATTTATAATAATGCCTCACATTGATATTTTGTTCGATGGCTTTTTCCTCGATAAACGAATTCAATACGGAAAAATCGATAAGTTTTTCGATCCCTTAGTTGAAAAGGAGTTTGGAACTATCTATTCTGCTTCCCAAATTCGATATTTACACCCGAACATATTTAATTATTTAACCAATATTGTTACTTTTCGGGCAACCGATAAACGAGACATGGCAGTCCTTAACGGTCAGATGAACTTAGAGAGCCTTCATGGAGTAGGATATTACAGCACAAGTAGAAACGAAGGATTTCAAGCAAGGTACATTGGAAACATGAAACAAGACGAAGCAGTCGTGAAAAGAGGAGATATCTACCAAACATTTCCTGTCAAATTCGATCTAGAGGAATTAAGAGATGTAAAACCAATGTCCTGGCAAGAAATCGTAAGTTATATGCAAAAACAGGGGTACGACTTGGAAAAAACTGAAAGAAAAATCATGAAACGAGCCCAAACTACTTTATTCGAAAGCGATTTTGCCGGGTACAGCGATTTAATCGAGGGGACAATTAAATTTTTGAACAATCTCCAAGTTGTAGATAAAGTAGGAAACATGTATAAAAAAAAGGTGAAAGAGGAGCTACAGAAAGTTCTTCACCCTTACATTTTAAAAGTGACTAAAGATAAAAAAAGAGAAAAGGACATAATAGACAACATTTTCGGCATTTTAGTTAAGCAACAATACTTAATTGAGAGTCATCCTCGAAGAGCGAGCGGTTCGGAATCCATGCAAACATCTTTTGCAGTTGGTCCACATTACCAAAAAGTTCTGAAAGATTACTACGAGTCTCGAGAGAGTTCATTAATTGCTTACGAACCTGTAGAACTCGAATCGGATAAACTAACGCAAATAGAAGCTACTAATGTTATTGAAATCAAAATTGTTAATTTGAAACGCGCGTTAACGGAACATTTTGCACCTATTTTGTACTACGAATTTTTCAACATGCATAAATACATCGACCAACAAAACCACGAAAAAGCTTTGAAAATTGCCAAGACATTGCTTAGAAAGTTTCTGCATAGCACTTATAAAAGCTATTATAGCGTAAATTACGCGATAACTAGCGTAGATATTCAAAACTTCGTAAAATTTATAACTAGTGCTGAAGGATTTCCGTTCACGGAGAAAGAACTGACAGAATTCCTCTTTAAGTTCGACAAGATATCTTTAGAAGAAAATAACTTGGATCAACAGAGCAAAAAGATATTCAAATCTTACTCACAACTGTTCAACAAATTTAAATCGTACGTAGAAGGTAAAATGGTGGATAAAAATGGAAACTAGTCAAAAAAGCCAAAATTACGAGCAAGTAGTTGAAAAGATTGTTTTTGACGAAGAAGAATTAGAACAACTGAAGATCATCATTAAAAATTTTACAGAAGGTAAAATAGAAGCTAAGCAATTAAAACAGAACTTATTATTATGTCGCGGCCGTATAGTTAAAGATATTTCTAATTTCCTAAGTTTTTGTATTGATCGTATAAAAAGAGAAGAGATCACTTCTGAAGATGAGAAAAGTGCTAAAGAAGACAACTTCAATAAGATCGATTCACAAATACAACAAGATTTGCTCAATAAAAACGAATTATTAAGAGTCGTGGCCAATAAAGTTAGCAATATCGTTGAAAATTTAAAAAAAGATTAATCTTCATAGTTTTATTCTTCAATTAATTTATGCGATAAAAACTAATAGATTCTTAAAAAAAAAATTAGTATTTAGTTAAAAGATATTAGGAATTAATTCAGCTTCTTGGACTTCCATCTTAATGTAATCAAACCCTTTCAGGTGAGGAGCTAAGTTCTTTGATTTTATATCAAGAATGCCAGAAAATATCACATCGACCGAAAGTAAGTCTGAAGTGATCCTCACAAAAGGAGCGAAAGATCGTGCGCCAATTGAACCTTTCATCATTTCCTCGAACGCTCCGGGTTCTCTATCGTATTTTTCTCTGACTCCTGGCATCGTAAAAACTTTCGGTAATAAAGCTTGGTATGTGAGAAGGTTGATTTCCTTTTTCAGGTTCGAGAGTTCGAAGTAGTCGAATTCTTGCGTGTCTAAACCGTAACAAGTCTCGTAATCGACGCTATCTGGAGTAAACCACCATGTAAACAAATAAGGTACAGCCCAGGATTCTATCATCGGAATGTTTCGCTTCCGGGCTTCTCTGGCTATGAATATGGAAGTTGTAGGATCATCTAAGGTTAATGCCACCACCTTCACATCATCAAGGACAGAATCTATGTTTTGTTGCGTGATTTTGAAAAACTTCCTGACACTTACTTCAGGATCGATTTTATGGAGAAAAGATTCAACTACGTCGATTTTTCTTTTACCGATATCTTCTATCGTGCAAATCTGTCGGTTTAAGTTGGACCCGTCAAACACGTCAAAATCGCATATTACTAAGTTTTGACATCCCGCTCTCACCAAATTTTCTGCTAAGGGTCCACCTAAGCCCCCAACACCGAGAACTGCAACGCGTGAACTTCGAATGATTTCTTGTTCTTGGAATGTAATAGGACCAATATTTCGAATTATGTGTTCCCAGTACGGCTCCGACCAACTCTCTAATTTTTGATTAGCAAACATTTTTTTTCATTTATTTTCTGTTTTTTATGATTTTGTTAGAAAATTAAAATGTGAAAAATATATAAAAGAAAAATAGGGAGTAAATTCTGGCGTGTTTTTTTCATTTATATATACTCGTTAGGTAGTGAAAGTAATCAATAACAGTAGTTACTATTTAAAAAAATGATTACTCAAGAAGTTATAACACGCCCAGTGATCCCTTACAAAAAGCTAAGTCCGAACTCCGTGGACGAATTTTTAGAGATATTTGAGGATGTGCTAGATTTAGACCTCGAAAGTGGTATGGAATTAGACTTTATGATCGATAGCAAAATGGGGAACAATAAAATAAGTCCTACCCTTGTCCTTGCAAAGTCGAGTGACGCTGAGGAAATAGCCAATATTTGCAGAGAAGTTTATGACGGAACTTACCCATATAAGGAAATCGAGGATAAGCGCAAAGTAAGAAAGATGATTGAAAACCCTGAGCATCACTTTATACTATTTAAAATGGGTAACTATGTAGCGGGGTGCTTTAGATGTGCGTTAGATTTCGAGCATAAAAAGGGATACACAGGGGGATTCATGGTTAGAAAGGAATATCAAAAATCCTTAGATGTGACGAAAGCTATCATTGGTTCGTACGCGTGGATGTGGAGCACCTACAAAAAAGAAATTTTAATCTGGTATTGCGAAAATCGAACTGCTCACGCCGCATCGCAGTATATTACTTCGGTCTGTGGAATAAACACAGTAGCTTTCTTTCCAAATAAAGATGTGTTCTACGATCAAGTGGAATCAGATGTATTGGGTGTAGTTTATCAGGAAAGCGCTCTAAATAAATACAGGGAACGTAAAACTCCAAAATTAATTAGAAATGCCCTTGACAGTTTTTTACATTGCGATAACCTTTACGGCTTAGGAGGTTTCAACTTAGTCTCTCCCGAATTAACTTTAGATTACGAGAAAGTTTCTAAACTTCATAGCACTTTTAGAAAGGATGTAATCACCGATAAATATGGCTATAAATATTATCAATTCTTCTTGAGTGGAACAAATTCGTATTTTACTTTTTTACACACTCCTAACATTCAAAACATCGAAAAAACCAAGTATCACGTCGATTGTTTAGAGGAATTATACATCTACTTGGAAGAATTTTTAAAGTGCATGAAAGAAAACTCCATTAGATATAGCGAAGTATTCGTCTCTGCCTACTGTGAGGAACACCAACAGTTATTCTACGAGTTTGGATTTCGAGCAAGAGGATACTTGCCTTGTTGGTCTTATAGTAAAATAGAAAATTCCTTCGAGGACTATGTTGTATTTAACTATTTCGAGGGAGAAATTCCCCAAGCTGAGCTACTACCGGTAGGTCAAGGTTTATTAGATATACTAAATCTACAGATCAATGTTTAACTTCATTAACAACATTTATATATCGAATTCTATAATAAATATGCATGAACAGTGTATCAAGAGGGAAGTACGAAATTTTAGATCTAATTTTTACATTCATTATTTCGTTATGTTTGGTTTCTACATCTATTTTTTTGTTACCCAATTTGATAGGTTCTTTAATTAATATTGTTGTAGTTATTATATTCACGGTTATAGTTTTAAATTTCTGGAAATCTCGGAACCCATTTTATATCTATCTAGTTAGAGCATTTGCTCTTAATAATATCATCGTTACATTTATAGCATTCCTAATACTCTCTTCTACATTAATTCCCATACCAGCAGAATATCCCGGTTTAATTTCACTTCTTTTCCCAGCTAGTATTTATCTCTTAATTTCGGTTAAATTTTCTGCACTTTCTTTGTTAAGCAAAAAGGGAGTGGGGAGACTGGCTTATACAGGAAGTATTGAAACTGCAAAGCATTTACTTATTAGGGATAACCCGGAGGAAGGAAAAAAACGGGAAGAATTGATTGCCAGCCAGAAGAAAAAATATAATTTGAACTTAATTATAGCTTTAACTATAATATTTATATTGTATAGTTTTATAGCTATATTCTTTGGATTTTACTAGTTTCTATTGTTTGATTTCGATTTTTTTCTTTAAATATGTTCTTCTATGGAGGATATTCAATTTAATATAAAATTTTAAAAGTTGATTAAATTATGGAAATTAGTTTAGAAAAACCGATCCAGCAAGAAGTTAGTGTTACCAACACGGGAGATTTATCGGAGATTCAACGAGTGCTTACGGAGCTATTATATGTGCCTGATGATAAGTTGAAACTTGTTGTTGTTCTGGAACTTTTAGATTATTTTAAAGAAAAATTTTCTCAAAAGGACTATAAAATAAACTTCTTCTACACAAAGCAAAACGGAAATATAACCGGATTCGTAGTCAGTCAAATAGACAAGGAGTACAGAAGCTACGGGATGAAATGTCCGACATTTGGATGGCTCACCTCGAAAGATTTTCTTTCTTGCAAGCTACTGATGGGAGAGTGCGAAGATTTTGTCAGAAAACATAAATTTAGAAAAATACGGGGTCCAATTAACTTTCCAAAAATTTCAGGAGGTATTGGATATCAAACTGAAGGTTTTGAAGCTCCTATGCTTAACGGAGTGGCTTTCAACGAGCCAAGTTCGAAAGTTTTGGAGTATTTGCAAGAGCTTGGATATAAAAAAGATGCAAAATATAGCTGTGTGGAAGTAGTTGAAAGCAACTGGAATAAAGGAAATAACCTGGATGATGATATTGTTCTAAAGTTTTTACACCCTCATGAGATTAGAGAGTTACGCTCTCAAATATTAACCCTTGCTCAAAATTCTTTTTATTCAGTTTTAGCTGATGCTCCAGGAGGTCAATCTCGGTTCGAAGAAATGATGGACTCGTACGACCTAGTTTTTGGAAATCGCTTTGTGATAAAAGATAATTTTGATCCAAGATCAATTTCGTCAATCCCTGAATTTATAGAAGCGTGGGAATCGTGTGATCTTAATAAAATTGTTCCTTGTTGTCCATTAGCATACGATCGAACCAACGGTGAGCTTGTCGGAATAATAATGGCCCTTCCAAACTTATTTCAGTTATGGAGTAAAGAACCACTTACGCATCTAAATGTTGATACGGTCATTATTAATAAAGAGTATGCTGGTCGAGGGATCTTTTCCTCGCTACAAAATGTAGGGCAAATAACTAGCAGATTACACGGTTTTGAATATGTAGAGGGGACAACCATTTATGCGAACAACGATCGCGCTATCAGTACCATTTTCCCACATAGTACCCCGCTTAGGACACATTATGTAGTTCAGAAACGAATTTTAAGGAAATAAAATTATATTCTTCTTTTTTTTGTATTTTATTCATCTGTTTAGAAATACAATGAAAACAACGAATAGAAAAGTTTTTAACGATTCTAATGAGATCCTTTATAAATTAAAGTATTTGACTTTAAGATTAATAAGATTTTAGACAATAAAATGGATAAATTCGACTTAATTAAAAAATCCTTAAAAGGGCATCCCACCGAGAAAGTTCCCTATGCAATTTGGAAACATTTCCCTGAGTTTGATAAATCTCCTGAAGGCCTTTTCAAAGCACAAATGGATTTTCAAAATAAATTTGATTCCGATATTATGAAAATCTCAATCTCTGGTCGCGCTTTTGCTTCTGATTTTGGAGCTGAAATTGGTGGTTACGATCCCGTTTCAGGTTCCAGAGTTGGCGTAAAATATCCGATCGAAGTATTAGAAGATTGGTGGAATGTTAAAAAAATTGATGTGTCTAAAGGTGAATTCGGAAAACAAATCAAAGCAATGAAATTGATTCATCCAGAGGTTGAGGGCAAAGTTCCAACTATGATGACAGTTTTTTCCCCTTTAATGGTAGCATCTGAAATCGATCGGAACCTCGTTTCGCACTACAGAAAGGATCCTCAATTAGTTGGAGATCAACTTGAAATTATAATTTCAGCAATGACAGAATTTACGGAAACTTCCATAGAAGCGGGAGCAGATGGTATATTTTTAGCTACGCAACATTTTAATGATAGGCTTACCACTGAAGAGCGCATAGAACTTGAATTTAAGCCTCTAAAGTCCCTCGTTAAAAAAACAATAAAAAAGAATAACTTTGTAGTCCTCCATCTCCATGGCGAGGACCCAGATTACAAACTAGCAACTAAACTGCCAATAGACGCTATTAATTGGCACGATCAACAAACCTCACCTTCGCTCTCTGAAGCAAGAGAAATGTTTAAGGGAGGACTTCTCGGAGGATTAAACGCAGAATCGTGGAAAAGTATTTCAGACCCCCTGGACATTGTTTCTTTAATCGTCTCAGTATATGAAAGTTTCAAAGGTCCAGGATTAATTATTGCTCCTGGATGTGTTATTCCTCAATTCGTTAACGATTCAACAATTGACGCAGCAGTGACGACAATTAAAAATCTCAAAAAGTAATTAGGTTAGGAATTATAATACCAATTATTAAAAGAAGAGCTATTTTTTGAGAATTAACTTGCTGTTAAAATGGACATAAGAACTATATTTTCAAAGTGAATTAATAGTGAAAAAAGCAACTAAAAACTACATTTATGAGACTCCCCCCATATCTTCGAAGTACGACGGGCCGAAATTTGATGCGCACGTCCATTTAGGAGGTTTGAAAGGTTTAACTAACTTAGTCAAGTTCAGAGAAGAGTTTAACATACAAAAATCAGTTGGAATTGTTTGGGATGATAAGAATGAAGAGTTAGAAACGAGATTCCCTGATAAGTTTGTGTTGGCAAAGTATTTTAGAAATAAACATATGTTTATTCCAAACCCGGATCCTAAATTGTTAACTGATGACATCGAGGAAATTCATCGTCAAGGATTCCCAATCGTTAAATTCTGGTTTGGACCCCGAGTGAGAGATTATATAAAAGATTACTATAAAATTGAAACAAAAGAAATCCACTTATCTGCTCCGCTTTTTAAATCTATTTTCGCTAAGATGGAAGAATTAGGATTAATTTTATTAATACATGTAGGCGATCCTGATCTGTGGTACGAGAAAGTGTATCAACCGGCAAGTCGATATGGCACAAAAAGAGAACATATTGATGATTTTGAGGAGATTTTGTCAAGTTTCCCTAAACTAAAAGTGCTACAAGCACACTTTGGAAGCCAACCAGAAGATCTAGAGAACCTATCGCGTTGGTTTGACACATATCCAAATTACTATATAGACTCCTCCTCAGCAAGATGGATGGCGCGAGAGCTTGGGAGGTATCCAGAAAAAGCCCGAGAATTTTTTATTAAGCACTCAGACAGGATTCTTTTCGGGACAGATATCGTGCAGGATCGAAACAAACCAATTTCAACTTATTACCAGACTCGTTACTATACTTTTCAAGCACTTTTAGAGACTTCAGTAAGAGATTTACCTTTACCTTTTCCAGATCCTGAAAATGACAATAAAACTAAAATCAATGGTTTGGATCTTCCACTTGATGTTTTACAGAAGATTTATTGGGAAAATGCAAACAAGTTTTTCAAGCTTACATGAACCTTATAAGTTATAGAAATATCTCCATTCCAGGAGGAAGCCACGGTTTATAAATTTGTAGGTAATCTTTAAATAAATTTGATAACCCGTTTTTTAAACTTAAATCTACCCAATGAAATACTGCCTCTTGCCCTGATTTCTCCTTAGAGATTTTCCCGAACATATTGCTTAAATAACTTAAGACTTTATTTTTCTCCTCTGGAGCTATACCGGTTTCTTGAAAATTTACTAAGAGGTTTTCAAGTTGCGTCATATATGGTTTAAAGTTTGCTAATAGTTCTTTTATTTTAATCCGATCTTGAACTGAATCATTGGGCTTACTGAGTAATTTATTAAACTTTCCAAGGTTTTTCATTAGCTTTTTAATAGTATCTAAAAAATCTGGTATATTTAACTTGACTAAATCCTGTTCTATTTTCCGAGTCATAAATGTATTCATTGTAATTTTATTATAAAAATAAATAACAGGTAAGGTGATAGTCTTGTCAAAACGCCTAATCAACGGGATTGCCATCGTATAATATCTTGCTTCACCCGTGCCTGCAATATGTATCGCCGGTTGGATGGTTTTGGAGACTAAATATTGACGGGATTCTACCCTGGGAGTGAAAAAAGGAGCGTGTTCAGAAAGATCTGGGTTATCCTTTTCGAGACTAAAATCTATTATATTCCCGCATTCGTTGCATTCACATTTAACATGGATCATGGAACTATAGTCTTGACTGGTTAATTCCAACCTCCGGCAGTGACACTCTTCACTACTACATTCGTAAAAGAAAGGTACAAAATCACCTCTAATCTCTCGTAAGGGAGGAAGTATATTATTTTCTCTAAATTGATCTTTCAATTCAATATAGTTTTCAACATATTTACTCTGATTCTCTAACAGTTTCTCATAAAAGGGCGTTAATAACTTTTTAAATTCTAGATCTGAAGCAGAAACGAAAAGATACCCTTGGTCAAAGATAACATTGGAAATTGTCCCAATTATGTTAATAAACCAATCTGTATAGTTTTCTGAGTTATTGTGCCCGATCTTGATTAAACGAAGTGCTTCTTCTAACCGTTCTTCCAATAGTTTTTTATGCCAGTTATCATCTAAACAAGAATTAATAGAATTGCTATATTTTTTTCTGATTTCTTTAAATTGTTCCAAGAGATAAGGCACAGATGGTAGCGGTAGATTTTTAATGCTTTTGTTAAGAAAATTCTTTTCTATTTCAGGCTCAATTGAAATTGAAAATCCATTAGGTGAATCGCTTTGCGAAAATTTAGTTTTTATTAATTCTGAATGAACCTTATCGTAATCAGCGACGTAAAAAATTGGAACTATAGAACTATCAAGATTTGCAAAAGCTGCTCCGCATCCAATTTTGTTAAACAGAAATCGTTCCCCTCCTAAAAATTTTGGTTGGTGCGAAACTTCTAAACTCAGACTGTTATTATCAGTAAGAAACTTTTCCAAATTTATCTTAGCTTTATCAGTTAAGAGATTGTACTTATTATTTGTATTTTCGAAAATTCTACCTAATACTATTTTTATATTTTCTCTATTCGAATTCTTTTCCGCTTCTCTGTTTATTTTTTTGGCAAGAAAAATGGCATCGCTCATAGATTGGGGTATAAGTCCGCTCATACCTTCGGAGATCCAAGACTTTTGTCCTTCTAAGGCATATGACATGTAATATTTTAAAGGATCTTCGAATTTATCGTTTAACATCGCTATTTTTCCTAAATTTTAAGGTTTTCAAAATCTACCATAAGATGCTCTGAATTTATGAACCCTTCAGCATACTTTACGCCAACTTGATATCCCAAATATCCTGCGCGCTCTTTTATGTAATCAAAGATTCTTAAATGTTTTTTATTATCAACAAACTGGGTTTTATAGGCTTTAAGGGCGCTAATTTTTTCTTCGAGAGAATCAGAGATATCGGTTAAGAAGTCTAATTTTCTATTTTTATCCTTTAGATGTGAATGATCAAAATAAAAGACATATTTTGGATAATGTTCAAGATGTTTAGATTCGGTTTTTGTTAGCTTGGCTTGAAATTTTGCGGCATTTACGATTTGATGGCAAGCTACGTGATCTGGGTGCCAATCATTAGGAGGATGAGTAATAAGAATTTTCGGCTTATATTTTCTTAACACTTCAGCTACTTTTTTTCTGTTTTCGATTGTATTTTCAATATATCTATTCGTCATGTCGAGAGTAATCCTTACGGCTAATCCTAATATTTCGGACGCTGCTTTAGCTTCAGCCATTCTTTTTTCTACAGTACCAAACGGTGTAGGTTCTCCATTTGATAAATCTAAAACTCCTACTTTTTTACCTTTTTTCGCATAATGGGCGATTGTTCCTCCACATCCGATTTCTGCATCATCTGGATGGGCTCCGATCACTAAAATATCTAACTCAATGCTCATTTTAATCTACTTGGTTTCTAATTCTCTAATTTGTGATAATATCGATTGTTGTATTTCTTTAAAATTATCTTTAGTAATATCATCCACACTATTGAAATAGTGTGAAAAAATTGACTCAAAAGTGTTGATTTTTGTTTTTAGAGGTTTATTCAAAAGTGATTCAATTAATTGTATATACTTTTCGATTCTCTCTTCTCCTTTCTTAAACAAAAAGCTTTCTTTTGCATTTTTTAAAATAGCATCTCTATCTTTATATATTACAGGAACTCCTTTTTCAACAATTTTATATCCTTTTTTCATCGATTTAATCCAGATCTCAATGGGAATCTCATATCCATTTACTTTTAATTCCAAATCATTAATCGCATTACACTCATATGCTTTTAGGCCACAAAATGCATCTGTAATAGAAAATCCGAGAGTATTGAGAATTCCTGTTATGATCGTATTTACAAGAAATCTATCTTTCCACGGTTTTTGCCAATAGTGGTTTGAATTTTTATATCTTGAACCAGAAATAATTTGATATGGTGGGTTTTCAAGAATTAGATCAATAAACTTGTATAAACACTCTGGTTCATGTTGACCATCCATATCGAACGATATTATCCAGGAAAATCTCATTTCTTTAGCATATTTAAAACCTCTTATAAGGGTATAACCATATCCTCTATTTTCTTTAAAATTAACAATTTTAAATAGAGAATCTTGATTGATATTCTTCAAAATTTGCTTAGTTTTATCGGTAGAACCGTCGTTAATGATAAGGATTTCCAAATTAAATTCGGTTCTTTCTTGCAAATTTTGTTTTACATTACGGAGATGTTCTATTATGTGCTCAATGTTTTCTTCTTCGTTGAAACACGGGATAAGCAAAAGAATATTAATCTTTTTTTCAGAAATGTCGATCATACCTTATGTATCTTTATTGAAACAAAATATCTAAATTTTTAGAATAGTTGATGAATGCCTATTTATTTGATATTAATTAGCTCTTATTTTAACTATGATATGATTTACAAATTAGTAAAACCTTAAATAGAATCTGACAAAATTATAAATTATTACGAAATCTAAACATAAAAAATGAATGAATAAGGAGGTAAAGATCATGCCATATATTATTGTACAAATTTGGTATCCTACTGATATAGCTACTGAGGTTACCGAAAAATTTTTCGAAGTAGTAAAAGAAATGCCCTTTGATAGATCGCTTGCCAAAGAAACGATTCAAGTTGCTTCAAATACAAATAAAAACGGAATTGAAGTGTTGAGTATAGCGGAAGTTAAACAAGGGAAATTAGAAGAAGCTTGGGCTTGGGGCCGTAAGAGAATGGGGTATTTCCAGGGCATTAAAGGTTTAGAATATGATATGAGACTCTGGTCAACGTTAGCTGAGGCATTAGAAGGAACCGATTATTCTCTTCCAGAGTAATATATACAAATTAATTTTTTTTTTAATTTCTTGTTCTTACATCAATAATTCGACGAGTTAAGGTGTAAATCGCGTTTTCAACAACATCAATCTCATATGGAGTAGTTTCAATATAAAATCCACCCTCATTTTCAGCAAATCCGCGAACTTCATTCCTAAAGAGAACTTTATGTTCTCGTTCAAGCAAGTTAACGAAATTTCCAATTAAGAGAAACGGTTTATCGCCTGTAGTCTGTACTATTTCTGTAAACCAGTTTCTCACTTCTGTAAATGTTTCTTCCTTAGTTAAATCGAAAAATAATATTATTCCCGCCGCCCCCTTGTAAAAGGTTGAGCGGATAAATTCAAATCTTTGTTGATATCCAATATCCCAAATTGAAAGAGTTGCAAACTCATTTAGATCGAATTCAACATCTTTAGTTAAAATATCGACCCCTACTGTGAGTTTATAGTTTGCTGAAAACCGGTTTTTAATAATTCGTTGAATTAATCGATTTTTAACTAAATCTCTTCCAATGAGTATTACCTTCAATTTAAAGCACGACATGATTTACGATTACAAAACCCAAGAATTAATAAGAAAATCTAATCTTATAAATGATTTCCATTGACTAGCATTCAATTTGAAATTTTTTCTTTAAATAGAAGAATTTAATGAAAAATATAAAATAATGAAATAAGAAAGAATTATGATAGAACCTGAACACATGTGCAAAAAATGCATTTTACTCGATGGAAGCTTAGGCGTCTCTGTCAACGCTTCCACAGGGTTATGTAACTACTGCGAAGACCCTGAGTATAAAACGCCTTCTTGGTGGAAAACTCAAATAACGGAAGAAATGAGACGAGAAGGCCTTAAAGATTGGCAACAAGCAATAAAACGAGCACAATCGAGACGAGGAAAGCATAAATATGATTGTATTGTAGGATATTCTGGCGGAAAGGATTCCACTGCGCTTCTATGGAAAATGGTAAACGAGTATAACCTTAACCCTCTTGCTGTAACTATAGATTCTGGATTTATTCCGGAAACCGCATTTGAAAACGTGAGGGATACTCTTCAAAAAATTCATGTAGATCATGTTATAATTGATAGTGCTAAAGAGACATTCCCAAAATTGTACAAATGGATGTTTTTACATCAGGATTCGGAAGATAGATGCTTAACTACTTCGATGTGCGAAGCCTGCAGCGACTTAGTCCATGCCTTAGTTGTGAAAGAAGCCTTAAAGCAAAATATTGAATTAATTCTCTTTGGATATTCTCCAGACGAAATTAGACGATATTTCTACGAAATTCCTCAACACGAGATAATAGAGGAATGGATGCCCCAATTCTTCTGGGAAGATCCTTTTACCAAAGGAGATCGAAGCCATTTTATCACTCAAGAGGAAGTGAAAAACCATATTCTTCCTCGAATATTGCTTCCGTATCACGTAGTAGATTACGAAGAAGACAAGATTGTAGAGCTAGTTGAGTCGAAAAATTTAGTGAAAAAAGGAAATTCAAGCACACTAAAAACAAGTTGTCACATTATAATGGCTGCTTCTTTTTACGATCTGAACCGGTATGGAATAGTTCCCTACGCTTTACAATTTTCGGAACTCATTCGTCAAGATCCAACTGTAAGGAAGAAATGGGTAATCACGATGAAACAAATCTCTCCTTTAATAAAACAAGGCAAGTTTAACGAACAAGGATTTAATTTTGCTTTAGAGAAAATGGGAATGACTAAAAGCCAACTTAGTGATTTAATCCAAAAGCAGTTAGATCGTGATCCTAATCGAGAAAAGATAATTCGAAATGTGAAGTTATTTACTTCTCAACGACGGAGAAAGCGAAATTAATTACTACTACTTTTTTATTTTTCTATTTGATTTTTCTCGACATACAATTTTTTCTTTAAATATTGAAAATTATTTTCGTCTTTAACATAAAATATAAGCTGTTAGATGTAAAAATATTATGACAATAGCGTTAGTAAAAGTATCGTGTATTAACGATCGGTTAATTCCGCTAGGTTTGGCGTGTTTACAAGCGTACTTAAAGCTCCATGCTCAATCGGTCCAAGTTTTTAACTTTAGAGCAACCAATTACACTTTACCTAAGGTAATATTTGACCCACTCATCCAATTGGATTTAACTAACTTTATCATGAACCACCAGGACTTTCCGATGATTGTTCCCATCGCGAACGATATTTCTAACAATATAGATCCCAAATTTAGCGAGGGGATGTACGTCGATATTATAAAAGATTACTCAACGAGAATGTTCGAACCGCCTAATGCGACGAAAATACGATTCGAGGGTATTATAGACTATTGTAGGAACACCGTTCTCGAGGATTTGCAAGATTACTCAATAATCGCGTTCTCTTTGAACTATCTTAACATTTCGGAAACCATAATTTCCTCGTGTCTGTTAAAACGGACCAACCCTGAGTGCACAATCGTGTGGGGGGGACCATCTATCACCCAATCTTCTGAAGCGTTTAAGATGTTTCTTAAGAAAGGAATATGCGATGGGTTAGTAATTGGAGAAGGAGAATATCCATTGCTTGAAATTGCAAAAGGAGTCGATTTAAACGATATAAAAGGTGTGATGAGCTTGAATCAGCAACACGGTTACCAATATTCTCCCGGAATTCAGCTCGATTTAGACTTATTGCCAACACCCGATTACACCGATATACCGTTAGATACGTACTATCAAATTGCCTCGACTTACAGGTCTCGCGGGTGTACTAATCGTTGCCAATTCTGCGCAGAATGGAAACTTTTCGGTCCACGCTTTAGAACTCGTTCGGTGAATAAAGTGGTCCAAGATGTGGAGACTATTGTGCGAAAGTTTAAACCACGGTTCATGTTGTTTGGAGAATCACTAATTAACGACGATCTTGAATATTTCGAAGAATTATGCGATAAGCTCATCGAAAAGAATTTAGATATTAAGTTTGGGACTCACTTTAGAGCAAATATAACTCCAAATCTTGCTAGGAAAGCAAAAATGGCGGGATTTGAGGACGCTTGGGTAGGTTTTGAAGCCTTTTCGGATAGCGATCTGAAAGAAATGAACAAAGGAACCAGTGTTAATCAGAACTTGGACACTATAGAAAGTTTAACACAAGCCGGAGTTAACGTGCTAGCAATGTTAGTGGTAGGTTTTAGCGACATCAAAACTGAAAAAAATAATTGCGAGAGTGTTATTCAAACTATAGAACATTTCTCTCAAAGATCGTATTTCGACCACGAAAGAATCGAACATCCTCTCCCAGTTCAATTCCGTCCTGCTCCTATGTATATTGTTCCAGGATCGTTCGATTACAAATCAAAAAAGCACAATGCTATGTGGTCTTGGAAGTGTCAATACAAAGCGAAAGGAAATGAGCATGATATTCGTAATCTAGAAGAGGAGCTAATGGAGATTCCCTATATTTTTAATAGACCAATTCCGGACGACAAAATCGTAGATTTTATGGTTCAAATACAAGATGCCGATCGTCAAGCTGGTTTCACCATTGGAGGTGTAATGAAATACGTCATAGATTACACGATGGAAATGAGAAGAAAAAGCCGCCAAAAGCGAAAAGTTCAGAGGATAGGAGTATCCGCTCAAAGGTTTGAACCAAAAATCAAACAGCAAATTAATTAAATTTATTAACTGATATTTTTTCTTCTTTTATATTAGTATTTTAAAGGCTATACTCTATGGATGAAATTAGTGGGATACTTTCTGCTGAAACCGTAGCAAAAGGAACTAAATCCGAAGGACCTAAATATTATATTCAACCGTTAGACGACTATGCTAATCGGTGGTCTAAAATTCTCGTAAGGAAACAAGTTATGTTGTGGCAGAACGATCCAGTGCTACATAAATTTATTGGCAAAAAAATCCTAATCCTTGGCGAAATAATTGAGACTAAAAGTACTATCACAGTAGATTACAAATTCGTAGAAGAATTAGAATGACTAATCGAATTTTAAATAAAAATTACACCTATATTTTTTCTACCTTGTAATACCTATTAGTTAAGTCATCCTTGTGCACGTTTTGTTTTTTAGATTTTCGTTCTCGCAGTATTTCATTGACTAATTCTACACTCCCGCGCTTTAGAAACATCTTAATGAATTTTAGCTCATTCACGCTGATATTAAGCGTTTGGAGGAATTCAGGATGCCGAAAATTTCCCCAATCCAGATTACGATTTTTTTTCATGGTATAGAGCTATTTATGTTTATAATTATAGCGAATAGTTACGCATATATAAAAAAAAATCGAGTGTAAGATCTCCGAGAACAATTTTGTTCTAAATTTTTCATTTAAATAAAGCTGTGTCTATTACTTTCTATAAAATAAAGTGTATAGCAACTGAATTAAGAAATCTGTTACTAAAGATGATTTGTGAGTACTGTGGCATATCGCTTAAGAGTCTTGGAAAGAAAGTAGTTGAGCACATTAACATATCTCAGCCTCAGAAAACTCATTATTTTTGCTCTCAAAGGTGCAAAGATAAATGGTGCTTACAGCTTCAAAAGAACAAACCCCGCCTTCTTGTTACTTGGTGCGTTGGTTCCTACATAGGAAGATATTTCTTTGTAAAAAAACTCATGAGGGTCTACAGTCCATCCTTACTAGGTTCAGAATCAAACAAGTCTTACTTTAAATCCAATTTTCAGGAAGTTGAGATATTAGAGTTAGTAGAATTTAACGGAAAAAAGGTATTAAAGGTAAGAACATAAATGTTGACAGTTAAGAAATTTTTTTTCGGGGTTCAATATGTTCGAGAGACGATAGATGGCTCATTGAATAATCGTGATACCCGTCGTTAGAAGGTGATCTAATTCCTTCAGCGCGGATGTAATGCCCAACGCGAGGTAAAAAACCATAGGAATTTATTTTTGAGGAATTCACTAAGACCGAATACATTTCCGTTCCTACTCGAACTGTCAATGATATGTAACCATAGGTATAACTTCGAGATATGGCCTTTTCACCCCCTCTAACTTCTACAATTCTTCCTTCAATCGTTCTTTTTCCCTTATATGCCATCAGGAATTACCTACTACTCAAAAAATTAAATCTAAATAAACATGAGATATAAAATTTATATTACTTAAGAACTTTTCAAATGACTGGTCTAAAAATAATTATTAAAAAAAAGGTCCAAATTTCTCATAGACTCGTATTAAGTTATCGCGGTAGAATTGAATTTTCTCGTCAAGTGGATTTAACTCCGTAGCAATTTTCATCACTTCTTCCGCTTTTTTAAGTTCCCCTTTATCCATATATGTTATGGTAAGTAAACCCCACGCTTCGATTAAAGTGTTATTTAGGTCTGTAGCTGTTTCAAAACTATTGATTGCTTCGTCTAGTTTTCCTATTCGCCGATTTACGATACCTAAATAAAGCCACGCTTGTTCATTCGAAGGATCTTTATCTAGCAAACTATTTACGACAACTAAAGCTTTTTCATTGTTCTTCTCTGCGAGAAGTTTATTAATCTGTTCAATAGCCTGCTTGTTTTTAATTTCGTCTAATTCCAAAGTATGGTTCACAATATTTTGTTTGCTAATTATAACTTACTCAAGCTTATTTATATACATTTAATATTAAACCTTTATAAAAAAAAAGTGTGCCATAGGAATATCACATATTAAAAACTATAAAAAGTAGAACAAAACCTTTTTAAAATAGCGCAGGATGCTTTTTTTCGATATTATTTAAGGTCGATACTAAATCGTAAAGGAGTTTTTCGTCTTGACATTGATTAATTGACTCAGATAACTTATTTAGGAGCGAATTTGCCAAGTTTTTCTCGTATTCGGAAGGATTTTCAGGTCTGTTTTGAAAAATTTCGTCAAATTCTGCTTCAAACCACCGTAATTGTTCCTGAAATTCCTCTTTTTGAAGGTTTTCACTATTGTAGTTTAGAAACATATGTCTCCTCAATTTAAAATTTTTGTTAAATATTTTAAACTACAATAATAGTTATAAAACTTATTTAAAAAGTTAAGCAACTCTGCGGATTTTCTAAAATGTCCTACGACAAATGGGAAAATGAGTTACAACTTAAATAACCTAAATACGTCGGATAGATAACATAGAATAATCTAAGGAGTAGAGCACAAATTTACTACTTTAGAAATCTTTTAAGTGTAAGGATCTTTTTGTCGGAGCTTTAAACAAGGAAGAGTGATAAAAAAGTTTAGTAATTAAATTTTAAAAATTACTAGGCGCCCACGACGTACAGACTTATCATCGCAAAAATATTGCTGAAAATAACCGCTATTATGAAAAGAATGAATTGAACAATTAGAATAAATTGAACGGATTCTATTCTATCTTTCTTATAATACTTTATCATAAATATAGCACCTATCACCATATTAATACCAAACCTAACGAAATCAAGGACTACGCTATCTCCATACAGGAAAATTAAAGGAATTCCTACTGCTAAATTAATTGCTAACAATATTACGTTTATTCTTAGAGGAATCTTAAACGAGTTGTCCCATCCTTTTGAGCTGGCATACATTTGCATGATCGATATCCCCGCTACAAATAGAATAAGCGTGATACCAAAATATGAAACAAAAAGAAGAGTAAATACGGTAATGTAATCTAACTGAAAAATCATTTTTATTTCCAATTTTATAGTTTAGTAGATAATCAACTGAAATCTACGCATTATTTATAGTTTTTATTTATAAATAATATCCATATTGTCATATATTTGAAAAGGAGTTTTATATCTAGGATAACTTTATATATCATTAGACAAAATTGTACTATACTTTAGATGATAGAGATTTCTGACATAGAGCAAAATGATGAGATAAAGATAGAAAAGGGATTTAGGGACGATAACTCAGAGGGACTTAATATAAAAAATAATGAACTAAAAAAAAAATTAAAGCTCATAGGATTAATTTTAAATAGTATAGGAGGAATTTTATATCTTCTCTCCGTTTTCATGGTTTTCCAAACCTCTATAGGTTCCATGTATCCATTCGCTAGTGGGCCATTTTTACTTACAGGAGTAATTTCAATAATAGGAACTATAATAGGAGTAAAGAATTTAAAGGCAGGTTATTTAATTATCCTCTTTTCAATACCATTTACTTTCTCTATTGGTCTTATATTCTTTCGCTATTTGGATTGTTTCATGTGCTTCATTGAGTTTGTGTTGGTACCAATCCCACTCCCCCACTCCGTATTTGTAATAAATGGCGGAATTCTGTGTTTAATAAGCTATAAGAAGAGAATAAATTATTGATTATGAAAACTTTTAGGAGAGGTAGATAATCATGAAAAAAAATAATTTATTCTTAAAGATATAATCAAGGTACTGAATAAAAAATGAACAGAAGGAAAAAAGTGGGGCTAATTCTAAGCGGCATTGGAGAAACTTTATATCTCGCCGAAGCAGTAATGTATATTGGTTTTTCGAGGCCGCTTAGTATTTGGCCTTTTTCAATTTTATTTATTGGAGCAATTTCAGTAGTAGGGACAATAGCGGGAAAGGATGATATAAAGTTTGGCGGTGCGCTTATCTTAATTTCAATACCTTTTTCTATCATTTACATTTTAATTTTGTACGACATTTTTATTTTGAACGAAGTTATCGAAGTTGTTCGTTACAACATCTTCCCTGACCTAATTTTATTTGTTTTATACCCAATCCCCTTCCCTCACTCTGTATTTTTAATAATTGGCTTATATTTATGTTTAACGAGCTTTGATGAATAATCAAGTGAAAATGAAATTATTGTTCTAAGAAGATCGTGAAAGCACACTTTCACGATTAATTTTTTGCCAATAATGTCAATAATGGAAAAATTTAAATGAGTTATCTATAATTTTACTACTTAAGGTATTTATTTTGTTCTATACTAATTTTTTTACTCTAATCTAAAACAAAATTAATAAAATTAAGAGGTATATAAAATGAATGAAACTAGTAGATTTGATGTATCAGCTCCTAAATTTATTGCATTCATAGCTATATTGATTCTTATTGGGGAAGCAATCTCATACTTTTACTCCTTAATAGATCATGTAATTCTGCATGGCGTTGTAGATATAATAATTGCGATCGTTATTTTCCTTTCTATTCAAATAATAGATTTAAAGAAAGTAAAAATACCTTATCGTTGGTGGATTTTACTAATACTTGGCTTAGTGCTATTGCTTATGACACTGTTGTTAAGATATGGGTTTATGCTAGCTATAGGTTCCTATGTTGGTGCTACTTTAGTTTTAATAGCGTCCCTATTAGAGTTTTTGAGCGAAAAGAAAACATTTTCAGGCTCAAAAATTACAATATTATTAGGTGCAGGCCTTGCAATTTATGAATCTATTATGATTTTAACCCCCGTTAGTATTTTAACTGTTAATGGTATTTTCGGTATAATTTTTGCTTTACTACTAATCTTGACTTGGTGGGACAAAATCGATATAAAGATTCCGTTCTCTTGGTGGCTTGTTTTA
This sequence comes from Promethearchaeota archaeon, assembly GCA_013375475.1. Lineage (GTDB taxonomy): Archaea > Asgardarchaeota > Lokiarchaeia > Sigyniarchaeales > SOKP01 > SOKP01. Next base: position 7,225 of record JABXKD010000006.1, on the reverse strand, counting down.
AGTGCAGCTTTTGTCATATTTACTTGGATATCACCTTTCTATTTAGGTGTTGCAGGAACAGTAATTTTTGTTGGATTTCTCCTAATGCTGATGCAATATTAAATTTAATTTTTTTTTTTTATTTTAAAACGGGAAATATAAAGGCATATACTCGTAATGATCCAAAATAACATCTACAAAAGGAATAACATCAAAAGTTAAAATACTCTTTTCTTTTGCCTTTTTTTTAGCTTTTTTATCAGGATCATAACCACAAATTACGCATTTAGTACATTCTCTTCTTAAATAAGTTCGAGTTCTAGACATGATTAAAATCTTGTAATATTAAAAAAAAAAAAGAGAATGAACCAGATTTATGGCTCAAACTATTTTCTTCTCTCTAAAGAGAACTATTTTTATAGCGAAGGTATAATCTGATCATTCTCTACTGTAGTATTAATTTTTTTTCTATATAAATCATTTATTTAACCTGCAAATATCTTTCCAGATTTGTTAATCTGCAAATCATTTTTTTTATATGGGAAAATAGAGAATTACTAAGTAAAGTAATTTAAATTAATAATAGTGTAAAAGTAAGATGAAGGATTTAAAGATTAAAATAAGAGGTGAACAAATCATGATTTTTGGATGTATCCTTATCTTTATATCTTATACAGCAGGGATAATTGCATCCTTTTTCACACCAAAAATCTATTTTTCTGATTTCCATTCCTCAACACTAATGACACTCCTCACAGTAGTAATCTTTTTTTATGTTTACAAAGATTATCTGTCTGATTTAGAGGCTTTTAAAAAGAAGAGAATTGAATTCGAAGCATCAAAAGGCGTAGTAAAAATCTAATCTTTTTTTTATTTTTTTTATTTTCTCCCTGTCATTCTTTTGTTAATCTGCAAATCATTTTTTTTATATATGTGAGAAGGATGATTTCTCAGTAAGGAATTTTAAAATACAAAAAAGTGAAAAAAATGAGAAAAAAACAAGTATATTTAGCTTTATTTATTGTTTTTGCAGTAGTTATTGGTTTTGGTTTAATGTCGTTATGGAGAGAAATAAATGTACCTCAATACAACTACAAACAAGAAATTATGGCAAAAACCTATGTTGATTTATATCCAAATGGCTTAGAAATTATCACTGTTGAGCTGAAACCTTTCGAAGATCATATGTCTTTCTTTCTTGAGTTCAACACTCTTGATATGTTCAATGGAGCAAATTTATTCTTATTAGACGAGGATAACTATTATCTTTGGTCTTCATCTGAATCGTTTGTTTGTGTTTCTTCTAGTTATAGTACTATTGCTTGTGGTAGAGGATTTGGAGCAGTGTACGAGATAGGATATTACTATTTTGTATTTGAAAACTATAACCCAATAAATATCGCAATTTCTTACGAGATAACCATTACCAGAGCAACATTAATCCCACCAACAATAACACTCGCAACAATATTACTTATATCGATTGGTGTAGCAGGATTCACAACCTTTCTGGTTTTATATGTTTTTGAGAACAAGAAAAACCAATATTAAATCTAATTAGTTTTTTTATTATTTTTATTTTCTCCCTGTCATTCTTTTGTTAATCTGCAAACTCTTTTTATTTATATTATGGTTTTAACAAATTAGTATATTATATTAATGACTTTTCGATATTAACATTAGGATGCGTTATAACTCAATCATTTATACTCATTTTATGGAAAATGAAATACAGAAGAATTGTGTAAATAATTTAAGGAAAAAGTATCGAACTGACAATAATAATTTTTTTATTCTTACTCTTATTATTCTCCTAAAGAACTTTGCTGATAAGGTCTTATTCATTAATTTAATTTTTCTACTATGAAACCAGAAAAAAATTCGGATCGCAAACAAGAACTCGTGGCTTATATATTACTAATTTTAACCATGGTTATTTGGGGTGGTACGTGGCCATTAGGACGATGGTTAGTTTCAGAGGAAGTTGGAGGAGCTACAATCCCTCCATTCATGATTGCAGTAATCCGGTATTTTCTAGCAGTCATTTGCTTTTTTTTGATCCTTAAGTTTAAAGAAGGGACTTTAAATTGGCAGTTTGCTAAAAAATATTGGAAGATATTAACTTTAATGGGATTATTATCGGTGACAATTTATCAAGCGGGTTATTTAATTGGAGAGATATTTACCAGCGCGAGTGACGCGAGCATAATGGTTGCAACTAACGCAGTTTGGGTAGTTATTCTTTCAAGTACTTTCTTGAAAACTGAAGGGTTTGCATGGAAAAAGATGGTTGGCTCATTACTAGCATTCCTAGCAGTCGTTATTGTTGTAGGTTTTTCTCCCAATGTAAACGTGGCTAATCGGATTTTTGGAGATATTATGATACTATTAGCGGCATTTGGTTACGCCACTTATACAGTTATAACTCGCTTTTTCTTAAATAAAACTCTCGAAAACAATAAATCCTATCAACCTAGCTCCATTTGGATTATGACCTATGTTTCTTTATTTGGTTTTTTAATAACTACTCCTATTGCTTTAATTATTAGTCCAGAGTTCTTAATTCCTGCAACATTTTTAACTATACCCCCTCGCGTATGGATAGGTATTTCATATCTTGCGTTTATATCTACGATCGGTGCATATACATTCTATTTAGAAGGAGTTAAACGTTTAAATGCTAGTAGAGCAGCAATTTTCCAAGCACTTGTTCCATTATTTGGAGTGTTGTTCTCTGCTTTGTTCTTGCAAGAGCTATTCGATGTGTTCATCTATCCGTTCGCCTTATTGCTGGTCATACTAGGAATAATTCTCGTAAACCTTAAGAAAACGAAAATCAAAACTAGAGATGATGATATTAAATGAGAATTCCTATTCAAGTATTGGTCTATCCTGTAAGAAGAACTGAGAGAGAATGGGAATTTCTGATGCTTAAAAGAATAAAAAGCCGAGGGGGTTTTTGGCAAGGAGTAACTGGAGCACCCAAGAATGGTGAGACTATCATTGAAGGTGCGAGACGAGAATTATTTGAGGAAACAGGTTTTCATTCCATAACTCTAATTCAAACAGAAATAACTTACATAATTCCAATGGAAAATAGATGGATAGCCATTTACCCTGAAGGCACAAAAGAAATTCCAGAATATATTTTTATTGCTAAGATACATAAGGCAGGTCCACCTACAATAGATCCTATTGAACACGACGAGTGGAAATGGTGTTCCTACGAAGAGGCTATGAATCTTCTCTCGTGGGATGATAACAAAAGAGCTCTCGAATTCGTTCAAGAGTTTTTGAATAAGGAATAGATTGATGCTAACTTCTAAGTATTTAAGATTTCTATCTTGCTAACTGCAAACCTAAGAAAACTACGGCTTTTGTTATTATTGTGGTGTTATTTATATCAACAGCATCTGGCCAACGGTCGTGTTGGTGGTGGAACAACGGATTTTGCATCCCTAGAATTGAGAAATATCTTCCTCCTCCATCAAATATGTTTTTTGCCTCGCCAACAGGTCGTTTTCCTTGTGAAATGTTTACAGAAGGAATAATCCCATATTTCGCAAGGGATTGGTTCGTTAACTTTTCAATTTCAGAATCTGAGGACTGAACGAGAATTTTTATAGATGAAGGTTTTTTCTTACCTATTTGAGGTACTGCCGAGATATTTGCTCCCAGATGTATCCAACTCGAAGCTTTTTTGATTAAATCTGAATTTTGGTTGAGATAATGGTCTAGTCCAAGATGTCCTAGTTCATGACCCGAATTGGCTAAAAATAACACATCTCTAGGAGGTTTGTTGTAATAGAAAGCACGCATCAATTCCAGCAAGATTGCTATTCCTCCAGCTCTTTCAGAAGCGCAATTCCACCATCCACTACGAGGAGTCATTATAACTAAGGGAGCTAATCCTGAATCTTTTCCTTTTAGTCGGGTAATAACGTTATAAGCTTTTTTAGGATTGCGACTAATTTTAATGTTAAAGCTAACTTCTATTCCTATTTTTGAGGATAGGAGAGGCCAATTCTCGCTTGAAATTTGTAAGGTTGGGGGTCCAAAGGGTGTTGTGAAATTATCGGCATTGATAAGCGAAAGCCCAGGGGTCATTCCTTGAGTCGCAACTATTATACCAATATTTGGGTTATTTTTTCTCTGTTCTTCGAGAATTTTGGGTGTTACATTATCAACACTTGTAATCCCAATTACGTTCTCCTCGTTAATGTTACCTAAGTTACTTATTATCAGTTCTTCCTTAGGATAGGTACAATCGAAAAGGGGTAATCCCATTATTTTTTGTGTTCCAAGCTCAACAGAAGCTTCTCTAACATCAATACGATCTAAAGAAAACCCTTCTAAACAAGGTTCTAGACCTATCTTTTTTATCTTGTCGGCTAGCCAATGAGCGCTTTGTTCATCTACTTTAGTTCCTGTACGATGGATGCCTTGACTATCGTAATCTTTAACGATAGATGTTATTCTCTGCTTTAAATCTTCTTCTTCACTCAATGCAAACCCTCAATATTAAACTCATTAAATTGATTATTCAATGGTTCAATTTATATTATTCCCCTCTTCTTAGAGCTTCTTCTTTATCCCTTAAAGATTTTTCCCGTACTTCAACAACTGCTGGTACTTCTTGGGGAGGATTTATAAATCTATTTAGAGCTAAAAGCCCGTTGTGAAATCGTTCCTTTAACGTGACTCCTAAATGATCTCCACCATACACGAGCCTAAATTCGTGATCAATACGGTTATCAAATAATAGCCTATGCATAAACTCCGCTCCTCGATACAATCCAAGAAAATCTTTCGTTCCTACCTCTAAGTAGATTTTAATGCCCGAAATATATATATTTTCTGCATTTTCTCGAAGAATGCAGGCAGTGTTGTTTTCTTTCCAGTATTCTTTATCAACTGGCTTCCCAAATATTTTTTCAAACAGTTCTTTCGGTCGATAAAATTTATCTCTAATTTCTATCTCTTCCCACTCATAAACGGGTTCGATTGCGGGTTCAAATGATAAGATGATTCCAAATTTATCTACGTTTTTAAATCCCATGCGTAGTGCCCCTAAACCCCCCGCTGAAACGCCACTAATGAAGGTTTTGGTCGAATCTTTTGCTATTTTGTAATTCTCTTGGAGAAACGGAAGAAACTCTTCTATTATAAAAGACTCCCAATTTTCAGAACCATCTCGATAATTCATATACAACGAACGCGTGCAACTAGGGGTAGCAACAACCATTTTCGGTAGTTTATTTTCTTTCCAAAGTGTTCTAATTATAGGCTCTATAAAACCTATTGATTTTTCATCACCACCACCGCCATGTAAAAACAATAAAAGGGGGTAGTTTGTATTAGATTCGTCATAATCCTCTGGGAGTATCACGCCATATTTAACAGGACTTGGAACAATTTCAGATTCAAGTTTAAACGTTAAATATTTATTTTTAATTCGCTCCACCTTTTTCTATTTAATTATCTTAACCATATTATGTCCTTTTTGTTCTATTATTCTCTCACCTATGTTAGCTATTCTGCGTGATAATTCGGATATCTTCCATTTTTCGTGTCCTTGTACGTATGTAGAAAAGGTGTCTTGGAGAGGTTTTTTCCATTTAGCAGGAATATTATCAGCACCTAAATTAGCGCCAAGAATCGCACCAATATTACCACAATTACAATCGGTATCGTATCCCATCATACCGGCTACACAGATTGACCTACCAAAGGGATCCAATTTGTCTTGAGCTCCATACAAAAGCGATAAAATAATAATCCCGATATTTGGAAGGACGTGCACTTTTGACTCAATTCCTTTTAAAACTTTAGTTCTTTCTGTTTCACTATTAGGTTCTTTGCTGATGAATTCTTCCTTAATCTTTTCCCAATACTCGTTTATTAAAACTTCTCTTGCTTTTCTGAAGTCATCTTGGTTCTGCTCATATAGAGAAATAGCTTTTTTTACCGTTTTCGTGTATAAACTTTCATTTTCGTTAGGTAAAAAAGATAAAGAGTAGTCAATGTTTTGCCTAATTTTTTTTTCAAAGAATGCGTGTGAGACTAAGAGAGCAACAAAAATTTCGCCCTCTATTCCAACCCCTGCATGTGAGATTGAACCGTCCATTTTACAATAATGTTTGACGAGATCTGGACACCCTGGAGCAATTTGGCCCCAGATATCTGCTCTCATTTGAGCACCTATAAAATCGAAGTAAGGGTTGTTATATATCCCAGATTCCGGAGGAAATATTTTTGACCTTATGTTATTCAGAGCTACTTTTTCTGCCGTAAACACTGCCTTGTCGTATAATAAAAGATTCTCCCATTCAAGTGCAATATCCTTTGCTGTTAAATCTAGTCCATATTTTTCTAGAGCTATTAAAGCGATAATTTCGTACATCTCGTCGTCGTTGACATAGTTTAAATCAATTTTAGTTGGATAGCTATTTATTTCCCCATACCTTCGTCTAATTGTGTTAACAGGTCTTAATTCTAAAGGGGCTCCAACGAAGTCACCAGCAATTCTTCCCAGCCACGAGCCGAAAACTTTATTATAATAATCATTCTTAGTTAAAGTTTTCATAATACCTTAAATTCAGAATAGTCTAAAAAGATGGTTATACTTAAAATGAATATTAGATAAAACTTTTTAAAAAAAAAAAGTAGTTAAAGGTTAAGTTCTTTCAAACGAGTTTTGTTAGCTAAAGTTTGTTCTTTTGTTATCGTGTAAGTGAAATAGATGATTAGTGTAGCTATTATATTTAACACTAACGGAACGAGCGACATCTGAAGATTGAGACCCTGTTTAACAACTGGATCAACAGCAGGAATTACGTTCGGATTAAATCCCGTAAATAATCCTACAATTGTAAACAAAGCGACCTGAAAGAAATAGGTAAAAGCGGTAAAAACACGGAATATACCCAAAAAAGATCCTTCCTCACGTTTCTTTGTTCTGACTGTGGCATTATCAATAGCTTCTGCTCTTGCGAGAGTTGCAATGACTCCAAAGTTTGCTGCGGTTGGAATCCCTGCTAGCGATGCTACGAGGATTAATCCGATATAATTGGAGACAAAGAAAAACATTATATATATGAAATTGTGTAAGGTTAAACTAATTAAGTAAGTTTTCCTCACACCTATCTTTTTCGCAATAGTTGTCCATATTGGGGAAAAAATAACGGTTAAAACACCGTATCCTAGACTTGGTATTGCGCCATATTGTATCGGTAAATCTAAATAG
>JABXKD010000069.1 GCA_013375475.1 Promethearchaeota archaeon | reverse complement strand
TATAGTTTTTAAGGCTAGTGTTTCTTTCCCTTTTTTTCCTAAAAATGGACCTAAGAGTCTTACACACGTAGAATCGCAGAGACTCCATGTGTGGCAATGTTCAGAGTATTCTTCTTTAATTATATCAATAATTTTCGCGTTGAAATGTCTCTTGAACCGATTTAAAAAGAAAGATCCTGCAGATTTCAGTTCTTCTACATTTGTTCTAGTTAATTTTCTAAATACTTCAACCGCGATATCATAACTGCAGTCAAATTTTTCGTAAGTTGACTTGACGATCTTTTCAATCTCGGGCACTTTAACGCCATATATAACATAGTCAGGATTATCGGGATTTAGTACTTTATACATTCTCTCTTTTTGATCTTCAGATAACTGAGGTGTGTTTTTTAACATTAAGCTTGAAATTTCCTTTACGATCTTATCTATCATAAAAATTTATCAATTCCGGTTTTTTCATTCAATTCTTTACTTTTTTTTAAATAAGGTTCTACAAACTCTCTTACTTCAGAATTAAAATTTCTAAGTTTAGCTAAATCCCCTCTTTTATAAACATTTATAATTGATTCTTCTAAGTTGTTAAGAGTTAGTCCCGCCCAATAAAAAGACTTATTAGATTTTCCCAGTGTTAATTCATCCATATAATTTTTTACCAACAGTAATTCTGAAATTTTATAGTTCCATTTCCTATAATCGTTTGGTATCCATCTCTTTTCTCTGACAGCAATGTCGTATTTTTGACAAAAATCAAATAATTTCTGATGCATTGTATGAACATACTCCCTGGGAGGACCAATCTGGCCTTTATATAAATTTAATATTGGTTTAGCAACATGGTTGTATTTACTTTCCTTTAACTTCCTAATAAAGAATTCAGCTTGAGCGTCTCGAAGCGTTAACCCCGGAGCAAATACAATAAAATTTGCTCCCGCTTCTTTTGATTTTTTAATAACGGTTTCTAAATTTTCGTCATTATCTTCTAAAAAGGGAATTATCGGCATGAAGTAGGTCCCAACTTGAACATTAGGGGCCTTTTGTTTGATCTGTTTTAAAGCTTCGAGTCTTTCCTTAGGGGAAGAAGAATAGGGCTCTAGAAAATGTGCTAATTCTTCGTTCATTGTAGTGATTGAAAAACCCACAGTACACCAAGTATCACTTGCAATTTTATTTAATATATCTACATCTCTAGTTATCAAATTTGATTTAGTAGCGATATTTACAGGATATTTATGTTTTTCTATTACTCTTAGAATTTTTAGCGTATTTTCGACTTCTAATTCAATTGGTTGATACGCGTCACAAACGCCACCAGGTCCAATTACATCAGGTATTAGCGTTCGGGATCGCTTTAATCTTTGGTCTAAGATTTTATCTATATTTGATTTCACGATTACCTCTGTTTCAAAATCCTGACTTAAATAATACCGATCGCTTCTAGCATCGCAGTATATGCAAGTATGAGCGCATCCAGAGTAAGGGTTTATCGTATACCTGCACCAAAACCAAGAATCGGGATATTTTAGCTTGTTTAAGGCTGTCTTAAATTCCTTATAAGTAATTTTGAAGTTCTTCGTCATAATATAACAAAAATATAAGTAACGCTCAATAATACTAGAAAAAATATAAGATTAGTTATTATATATACTTTAAACATAGAATCAGAGGTAAAAAAACGCCCGTAATTATTACTAATTACGAGCAAGTGATTAAAATATGGAAATGAGAATATGGAAAAAAGGGTGCTTTCTCAAATAAGAGATACAAGATTACACAGTTATAAATGAATGCCCAATTATAATACTCTTAATCTTCTGTTGGATTTTTTAATAAATATTTGCCAATTTTTTAATAAACTATAGAAACATTTCTATATATATCAATAGGAGTAATATCATGGAGAATAAGGGATTTTAGGATTATTCTCTTCACTTTTAAAGTTTTATTTAAGATCTCAAAATTCTTCATCTCAAGAAATAAAAAATGAGAGCTTAATTTTTTATGGATTTTTTTTCTTGTTTATGTTTCACAGGACAAAATATCCCTCCTGTGCCTTTATAAATAGTACCGAAACATGCATTACAACTTGTACAATAGGTCGAGTCGAGGTTACCACTTTCCCATCTTTTGGCTAGATCTGGTTCATAAAGAAACGGTCTACTGATTGATATGAAATCCGCGATTTCTTCCTCTAAAAATTGTTCAGCTGCTATAGGATTTCGAATTCCACCCATTAGGATCAAAGCACAGTTACTCATTAATGGTTTTAATTCCCTTGCGATATATGAGAAATAATTTTCTTCTTCAGGTTTTTTAATTATAGGAGCTGGAAATGATTTGTTTTCAGTAAGCTTTGGATCAGTCCTACCAGAAGAAGGTTCTACTGCATCAAAACCTAATGCTACTAATCTTTTTGTTATTTCTTTTCCTTCTTCCAAAGTTAATCCGTTTTTAAGATTATCATGTGTATTTAATTTAATCATGATAGGAATTTCTTTCCCTAATTTATCTCTTAAGCCGTGATATATCTCTTCTATTATCTTGAAGCGTTTTTCCAGCGTCCCTCCATATCCATCAATTCGCTTGTTTGCCAATGGAGAAAGGAAATCGCTTAATAAATAGCCATGAGCACCATGAAGTTGAATCATATCATAACCACATTCATAGGCAAGAGTTCCTGCATAAATGAAGGAATTTACGATTTCCTGAATCTCTTTAGTAGGCAGTTCTCGAACTAATTTAATAGATCCAGGAACCTTTATTGGAGAAGGCCCTACTAATTCATAACCCGCTCTAATAATATTACTTCCAGTGTGAGCAATTTGAGCAGCAACTTTGGCATCCGATGTATCATGAATCGTTGCTACTAGTCTTTTTTGTCCGCTTTTATAACTTCCATTAGAAAGACGCGTCATTCGATAATTTCCAGAGCCATTATCGTGAACGCCAATGTAGCCTGAGATGATTAATCCTATTCCTCCCTCACCAAGTTTTTGATAAGTTTCGATTAGGTCCTCAGTTACATATCCTAGCTCATCAGCTCTAGCCAACCAAGTGGCAGATCTCACGATTCTGTTTTTGATTCTAACATTCCCGATTTTAGCTGAACTAAATAATTTTGTCAATTCCATAATAAATCCCTGATAATTTCCTATAATTAAGACTGTAGAATTAATTTTAAGATTTTTCTTTATACTATAATAACATAAGTTGAAATTATTAAAAAAAAATAAGTTATAATTATGTTTGATGTTTAATAAGCGGTGCGGGGCCTTCAGGATCTCATTGTGCTAAGATTCTGGTAGAAGCAGGTTTCAAAGTTGCGTTGATTGAAAAAAATACAAGATGGCGAAAACCATGTGGAGGAGCTGTTCATTCAAGCGTTGTGAATTTATATCCTCAATTAAAAAATCTTAATAGTCAAAAAGTAATTGGAGTCGTCATGCACTCAGCAGCATGGTACTATTACGCAATAACTATTTAGTTAATATTGATAGAGTAAACTGTTCGAAAAGTGCACCTCAAACCTTTATAAGTGTGTAGTCAAAAATTAAATTAAAAATTCAAAGATAATTGATACAAAATGAATTCAAAGAAACTTCTATCAAAGAAATTTCTCTTTATTATTTTAGTATTTTTTATGGTTTTAGCAAACGATGATAAAGTATATGCTGATGCAAATATAAATCCAAAAAAGATTGGGCAATTCGACACATTACTTGCCTGGGATGTTGTTGTAATTGATGATATAGCATATATTGGGGGAAATGAAGAAGGATTGCAAATTCTTGATGTTTCTGATCCTCGTAATCCAATCGAGTTGGGGCACCTTGACCTAGGAGTAACTCACAGTATCGATGTTATTAATGGAATCGCTTATTTAGCGAACTTTTTTAGTGGTTTGCAAATAGTCAATGTATCAAATCCGTTAAATCCTGTTAAGATAAGTGATTTCTATGATGGAGGACATGTTTCTGATGTTTTTAGTGTTGGAGATCTTGTCTATTTAGTGAGTATAGAAAATGGACTTGAAATTATTAACTGCAGCGATATTAGACATCCAAATAAAATTGGTGAATACAATGATGGTGGATCACCTAACGGGGTTTTTATTAAAGGAGACTTAGCTTATATAGCAGAATATCATGCAGGTCTAGAAATAGTTAACATCTCAGATCCTTTTAATCCTTCCGAAATCGGTGGATGTTTTAATGGGGTAGGTGCTTACAGTGTTAAGGTCATAGAAAATATTGCTTACTTGTGTTATAGCTCAAACGGTTTACAGATCTTGAATGTTAGTAATCCTATCCTTCCGATTACTTTGGGATCATTCAACAATGGAGGTAATGTATACTTTGCTTTCATTTTAGATGATCTTGCTTTTCTATCAGATGATAATGATGGGCTTGAAATCGTTAATATAAGTGATCCTACTAATCCTTGGAAGATAAGTGGATTTAATGATGGAGGGCACACGAGAAATCTGTTTATTGATAATAATATAGTGTTTTTAACTGATTTAGATGATGGTTTAGAAATCCTCGAACTTTCAAATTTACCACCAACTCAAAATCAAAGTTTTATAATAACAATTATAATAACTATTAGTATTTCAGGTTTAATTTTAATCATTTCAGTTATTTATAGATTAATGCTTAAAAGAAAGGTCGCTCAATAAGGGTACCAAAAAAACCTTTAAAAGATTTATAAAAATAATATAGGTCGAAAAGATAAGATGTAAATTCATTGATAAACCTTATATTAACCTGCAATTTCGTGAAATCTTGATTTCACGCAGAATTATATATACAAGCATAACATCGGAATAATATAAACTTTATACTTTTTCCTTGCGATATCATCGTTTCACGATCAATCTAATTGATTAAAATTAAAACGGCTTATAGATTCACCAGTCATTTAAATCATTAAACGAGCACTTTAATCGTTCTTTCTTAATAAATTTAGTATAATTTAAAATACAAATAGTAATGTTAAGTTTCTTTAACATCTCATGGAAGCTTATTATACACCTTAAGTTCTTTGTTTCTTGATTAATTCGAAACCTTTAAATACCCATGTTAAATATAGTAACACAATGAAAGATCATTTTTTAAGTCAATTGGTAGAAAGTTAATTCCACTCGATAAAAATGATTTTAAAAATTTAACATTAAAAGAATTGGTGAAAAAAAAAATGAGTAAAGAAAAAAATTCATACGAAGGTAGTATTTCTAACTCTTATAAAAACAAAGAACTGCTAAAAAGTATATTAGTACTTGGTGTTATTTCTACAATTATTATTAGTATAGCTATAGCAGGAACGTTTCTCTCATGGTGGATTTTTCCTATAGAGTGGATGTCCTTAATGTTCATAATCGTTTATGGTGTTTTTGGAGCAATCATACTCATCGTTTATATCTATAATAGCGCCTATGTTAGAAACTTTTCATACAAGATCTCAGAGAATCATATCATTATAAGACATGGTGTATTTACAAAGATAGTCGCAACTATCCCTTACAGTAGAATTCAGAACATTAACATCGTGAATGGTGTGTTTGACAGGATGTTTAAGACTTTTACGGTGAAGATTGAGACTGCAGGTTCGAGTGCAGCTGCAGCAAGTGCTCAAAAGGGTATTGTCAGGCCTGAGGGTTATATTCCTGGCTTAAAGAATCCAATGATCATCGAGAAGAAGATTAAGGAGATGATGACGAAGTATTCAGCAGTTCCAAGTGGGCTTGAAGACAAGATCTTTAAGCCTGAAGAATTAGCATTTGATAATTTTATTAGCTACATCCTTTCAAAGATGCGGGAAGGGGAGAAATTAAAGACTAGTATAACGGAATTGCGCGAAAAAGCTAACATTTCTGCTGCTGCCTTGGCCGAGAAGGTTGGAGTTCCTCTTCAGACGATTAATTACTTAGCTGAAGGTCGTTATAACCCAAGCTTAGCATTAGCCTATAAGATAGCTGAAGTACTACAGTGTAGAATAGAGGATTTGTTTAAATTAGTCTAAAAATCAATTTTTTTTTAATTTTTATTACAATCAACAAAACTCCTGAAAGAGGAACTGATTAGTGAACCTGCATGAAATTTAAAAAAAAAATCGCTTCGAGAATAAAACAATTTAGAGAGGAGTTAGAACTGCCCCAGTTAGAATTAGCGAAACTTGTAGGGGTTTCTCGCCAGACAATTTATTACTTAGAGCGGGGTTCATACAATCCATCCTTGACAATATCCTTTAAAATATCGGAAATCTTGAAAAAACCGATCATTGATATCTTCTATCAAGAACCAGTTGTTAAAGATATCCTAGAGGGTAAATCATTGGCAGAATTAAGGGAGATTGCCGAAATAGCGGGGATCAACCTTGAAAAGCTTGCTTCTTTAAGTGAAATAGACGATGAAGAACTAACAAAAGAATTTAGGGAGGATACATTAATTAAAATCGCGTTAGGACTGGAAATAGACTTCAAAGAACTATTTGAAAAAGAAGTCGAAAATTAAATATCTTTTATTTCAGTAAATCGCTCACGAGTGTATAAAGATTTCAAATAATCTGTTACATGCTGGAGTCTTTGCTCAAATGAAAGTGTCTCATCCATGATCATTTTTCTCATTAGAGCTTGGTACTTCCCCTCTACTTTTTCTATTAGAGTATTATGCTCTGATTGAATTAATCGAATTTTCGGTTGCTTTTGTATGTAATCGATTAGTTTTAACCATTTTTCCGCAGCCTGAGGATTTAATCCAATTTCTTTTAAACTGCTTTTTGGAAAAACATTTTTTTGAGTCTCAATAAATTTAAAAATAGCCTCAACTCGCTCTACTAGGGTTCTACGCTGGTAGCTTTGAGTTTTAGGGTTTCAATGCCCGTTGTAACCGTCATTTTTAATGATCTAACTTAGATTTGAGCACATCTTGATTAATCAAACAAATCTTTTATAAATTGACCAATTTTATCTATAGCTTCTTTTGCTTCAGGAAGGTCATAAAGACCGTAATTTTGCCAAACATGGGGCATATCGTCCCATTCTTGTAGGATGGCATTAACACCGGTAGCTTTCGCGAGTTCCACTAATCGCGTGGAATGATCGTAGACCATCTCACTTGTGCTTACTTGCGCTAAAATTGGAGAGAAACCTGTAAAATTAGCAAAGATAGGGCATACGAGAGGATTATTAGGATCTGCTCCGTTTAGATATGCGGGAATCCACCAAAAAACGCCCACATCTGCCATAACACAATCTGTAGGAGCATTCTCTAGAATTGTTTTACTGTTTGTCGTATAATCAATCCCGGGAGAGAGAACTATAGCACCTCTGGGCATGACAATACCTTCCTCTTTAATTTTAATAAGAGTTGTGAGAGCCATGTTTCCGCCCGCAGATGCTCCACCGATAATGATATTTTCAGGTTTATATCCATGCGTGAGAAGCCATTTATAAGATGTAAAACAATCGTTTGGACCCTCAGGGAATGGATGTTCAGGAGCAAGAGTGTAATCCACGCTCAAAACTTTTACATGTGCAGCTTTTCCAATCTCAACTGTATAAGGTCGGCTGGACATTGGAGATCCTAACACATGTCCTCCTCCGTGGAAATACAATAAGATTTTATTTTCATCAACATCTTCAGAGATTTGCCACTCTGCATGTACTCCATCGATATCTACAGATTCAATTTTTACATCTGAATTTTAGATAAATAAAAAGAAGAAGAATGTAATTAGGAATTATGCTGGCGTCATTCGTTTTTTCATAAAGATATACACAACACTTATAACCGCGACTCCTCCAATTACAGAAACAACAACAATAATTATTATAACACCTGGGTCTAATCCACTTGTAAAACTCTTGATTACCGACACTTCCTCAGTTACTTCATTCCCCGCAAAATCTCTCGCATAGAACGTGATGGTAACATTTCCCTTAGCTACTGCATCCCAAGCTCTCTGGACAAATATAATGTTATCAGTTATGGATCCCATGGTTGTTCCCCCATCAAATGAATACCATAAAACGTCTAAATTATCCTCTATGACGGTTATATTAAAAAGTGGCACATTTTTGCCGAATTTATCACCTTCAACAGGGGAATTGATAATGATAACTGGAGCAACAGTGTCCTTTATGATATTAACCTCTTCCGTTCCGATATTTCCAGGCTTATCGCTGGCATAAAATGTTAACGTAATATTTCCTTCAGCTGCACCATTCCATGTATATTGATTAATCATTCCATTTTCGGTAAATGAATAATTATGTAATCCCCCATCTATAGTATACCACATCTCATCCAAATAGTCATCAGTTATTATTACATTAAAAGAGGGAGCAATATTATCGAATACATAGCCAGGAGTAGGTGAATGTATTGTTATTATTGGCATATCATTATCAAATATAGGCAGATGATCCTGGATTAGCGGAGAAAGGCTAATATTATAGGGTACATCTCCGATTCCGTTATCATCTGCATCTATTGCTAAATTGGGATGAGTTTCCGTATAATTATCCCAGTAATTCCCAATTTTAGTGGAATTCCATATGTTATCAGTCCCCAAATCCTCAGCATGCTTTTCATTTTCCAAAAAGAAATTCTTGTAGATTGAATTGTTTTCACAATCAGAAAGAAGATATATCCCAAAAGTGTTATTTTTCATTTTATTTTGGGTAATAAGATTATAGTCACTGTCATCCGCTAATACTACACCTGTAATTTTGTGATCTTTTACTGTATTCTCTGAGATAGTATTATTGTAGCATTGAGTTGCTATAAAAATTCCATAATTGGTATTGTTATTAACATTATTTCCCGAAATTGTATTATTATTGCTACCCTCTATTTGAATCCCGGTATAACTATTATCCCATGCTGTGTTTCCTGTAATATTATTGAAATCACTATAGGTTAATTCAATACCGTATTTATTATTATTAACAGTATTTTCCGAAATAGCATTATTATCATTCTCATTGTCTAAAAAAATCCCATTATAAATATTACCCCTTGCAGAATTTTCTCTGATATGATTATGATTACTCTGCTCTAAAAAGATTCCTGCCCTATCGTTATCATTTGCTATATTTTCGATTATAGTATTGCTATCACTACTCTCTAAATGAATCCCATCAGAATTTTCATATACAGTGTTTCCCAATATGGTATTGTTATAACAATTTGTCCATAAAAATATTCCATGATCGTTATTATTTGCCTTATTTTCTGAAATTGTGTTGTTAATACTTTGTTCCAAATAAATTCCATTTTCAGCATTATTATTCAATTCGTTTTTAGAGAGGTTATTAAAATCACTTAACTCTATCAAAATCCCGTCTAAGGTATTGTTGAATATTTGATTCCCAGAGATTGTATTATAATTACATTCTTTCAAATCAATTCCATTTTCAGTACTATTAAAGACAATATTACCTGAAAATGTATTAGAGTGACTATATTGTGCAAAAATCCCGTCTAAAAATTTACTGTTATTTATATTATTATCTGATATAATTGTATCATTAGTCTTATATAAAACAATACCACCACCATTATTGTATACATCGTTATCAAGGACTTGTCCATTAGTAACATTCCATAAAATAAGTCCCGACCATGAAGGATGTGAATTCATAATTGTACAATTTCCAATAATAAAATTTTTTCTTGAATTAATTATTGTTAAGCACTCACCCCCTCCTGCTGTATATATAAAAGTTTTATCTTTGATAATATAAGGTTCTTCGGGAGTTCCTTCACCAGTACACCATGGTTGACTCACTGCCCAAGTCCAATTTCCTTGATTTGCAGTATTAGTGGTCATTGTATCATTAATTAGTATATCTGTGTATACTTCAGACGTTTTAAGTCTTTTCATCCCTTTATCTTCATTAAATTGAACCAGTTCAGAATTGTTGCTTCCCTGAATGATTATAGGGAGAAGAATTAGCAAAATGCTCAGTATTATTAAATTTATTTTTTGACGTTTAATTTCCATTAAATTTCACATTATTGGTTTTATAACAATTATGAATTGAACAAATTTTAAAATATTTATCTTAAATAATCTATTTTAGTGAATTTAAAATGTTTGATGATAATTATATAAACTATAACACAGATGGTTGGATTGCATTTAAGATTGCTTGGAGATCTTCTTGAGCTTGATTTAGTTTGAAAAGAATTGTATCAGCTAATTCTTGAGTAATCCATCCTTTACATACTAACCAGTGAACTTTACATTCGGCTTTTTCTAGTTTGTAGAGAGCATGGGATAAGCAGCATTCAATATTACACCCTAATGAAATCTTGATAAGTGCTGCTTCTAATATATAGGTAGCTGATCGAATATGGTTTTGTAAACACCATCTTTTCCACCAATCTATTTCTTCTTCAATAAAATCATTCAGATTCAACAAATCGATTTCCACTAATGCAATTTTAAATCCAATATTCGTGTTAGTAGTGAAACCCATGATAAGTACAATGTTATTCCGAATTATGCGTGTCGAATTGATTATAAACTCAGCATAATGGTTATCAATACAATTAAATTTTTCAAAGAATTCTGCCCTAAAGTTAACAATTTGTACTAAAGCTTTTGCCACAGCATCGTGAAAGAGACTACAGGTGATATTGCCATTAATCACATACTCAAGGGCAATTTTCATCTGACATTGAGCCCAACACAGTTTTTTATTCCAGATCCAACCGAGACATGAATCTATGTTATTATCTATATATTCTCTCAATACTTCTAGTTGCCAGTCCACATAATAAAACATATTTATTAAAGTAATCTCAAAAGTACCTGAAATTGAAGAATTTAGGCTATCAAAAGGAACATCGAAATCATTATCGATAATTTCGACCTTTATCACATGTGTCCCGTTTTGCATGAACCATTCCCCGTGAGAGCTATCGAAAGTGAATGAAAAGTTAGTCTCTGTTGCAGAAGGGGCATAATTTAGCACAAGCTCATTATCTATGAATATTTTAATATTTGAAAGGCCAGTATCATCACCCTCTAACTCATTCAATACCTCAAAAATAACCGTTACATCTAGTGAAGTATTAAGAATGTCAAAATTAGTAAATTCTGGTT
Organism: Promethearchaeota archaeon; assembly: GCA_013375475.1. GTDB lineage: Archaea > Asgardarchaeota > Lokiarchaeia > Sigyniarchaeales > SOKP01 > SOKP01. Next base: position 7,058 of record JABXKD010000069.1, on the reverse strand, counting down.
GATTAATATCATCGTCTACTATAGTTATATTGACATTAACCAAACTTGAATTGTATTCTGATGTTGCATAGATGGAAAAAGTTTGTTGACCCCATCCCATCGGAGTAAGATGTAAGGTGAATGATTGAGATTCTCCAGGTCCCAAATATATTGATTCAATACTTAGAGATTCTTCTGCGAATGGAATGTCATCTAATGTAATATTAAACTGCTGACCAACATTTCCTAAATTTGTTAAATTAAACGTATATTCTCCTTTTTGGAAATCAAATATTGTTATTTCCGGTTCAGCACACGTAAAGTTCATATCATAAAATTCAGCTACTTCGAATGTACCATGGATTATCTCATCATAATTAGTAAAGATTTGGTCTTGAGCGCGGAAAGTGTATGAATATATACCGGGAGCCGTGCTGTGATGTCGAGGGGGATTAATAATTAATCCGGGTATTATATCTCCAGGATTTAGCGCTAAGAGCAAGCTACCATTAATAAAGCTATCAGGATATAATTCTCTATAGATAAAGCATTCAGGGATACCCTCAACGGTAATGTTTGCTACTTCTGTAAAGGTACCCAAATTATGCAGATCAATCATAGTGAACAATTGTCCCGGCACTAGAGGTTCTGTAGCTGTATATGTTTCAAATTCCATGCAAGAAAATCCCCCAACCTTAAACGGCACACTTTCTTTATATATAAGTTCACCTTCGAGAAATATACTTACGTTAAAGAAATAAAGTCCGAACTTTGGGGTATCAGTTGTCAAATTAAAGCTTATTGTAGAATTAAGATACTTTGTAAAGATATTTTGAGGACTTATCGAGTATCCTTCCGGTGCGTTAATATGAAAATCCACTGTTTTACATCCATCACTACCAGTGGGCAAATATTCCTCAATATAATAGTAAGGATTATAATATGGTTCTATATTCATAGTTAAGCTTACTTCCGCTATACCTGTAACTGGATCTACCTCAATGTGTTGTTTTCTTAAATCCGTTGAGAGATTGCTTTTTATCGGTAGATTATCCACCAATTCACGATATTCAAACGCATCAGCTAATTGTGCACTTTCCTTTTCCATCCAAGGCTCTACATTTGGATCAAAAGAATCTACCATTGTATAAAGCCATCCACCGGATACGTCATATGACATCATATTCCAATAAAATGTATCTGGTTGGGGTGCCGTATTTGAAAAAAAGATAGGGGACCCCAGTCGCTCGTAAGTCGGATCATCAGGTCTATCCCAGGCAGCCCAACCACCACAGCCCATTAATGCATAAAAGTTATTTAGTAAATATTCCCATTCCCCTAAGTCACGTGCGTGATACTTGTAAACAACAATCGCCCATTCATGAAAATCTAATGAACTACTAGCATTTATGAATTTAAAATGAGAGATTTTTATCCCCGCATTTAACTCTGCTGCTTTAATTATCGTTTCACCAATATTACAAGCATCCCAATAACGATATTCTTCCAAGGCTTCTTCATATTCACGTTTCAAATAATTTATTGAGCCATAATCGCTTGTGTGAGAATAAAAATCCGATATCGAGGTTTCAAGAGCATGCGTGTTCATTGGTACATTCCATTCCTCATCTGTTAAATCTTCTCTGACCGGTATAAACAAATACCAATGACGCCAATCTGCCTCAAATTCTAACACATATTTTAAATTAGGAGTTGCACCATCTATAGAGGCAATTAAATCATGTTCGAATATCTGATTCTTTTTATACCCACCTTTATTTTTACCATTTGCCCAATCACCTACATAACTAGTCCACACACCTGTTAGAGTATCCCCTGCCATTTTCATTCTCGCTCTCATCCAAACTCTATTTCTGCCAGTATTTTTAACCTTTAAGTGATACACAAATTGATCTCCATCCTCTAATCCGCCATTTCTTCTCATATTTAATATTGTACTATTGGGATAATACGTCCTACAATCGTTTTCTACAAACTCCAAATCCGGAGCGTTCACATATTTTGTCACCCAAGAAACAAGGATGGTCACAGCGGCAATTATGCCCCCAATAAGCGCACCAACACCTGTAGAACAAAATCCTGCTGCCACAGCAATACCTACCGCTATTAAAGCTGCACTCATGGCCAAACTAAAAATTTCCATAAAAAGATCGACTATTTCTCCAGCTATTACTCTATCAAGAAATTTATATAAATCTAATCCGAACATAATTATGGAGATTACAAGCGAAAATTTACCCATACTTCTGGAGGCACTCTTTAAAGCATTAGCTGAGGTTTTAGCAAAGGACGAAGCAAATAGAAGCGTCCCTTCCATAAAGAGTAAAAAACTTGCTACAAGATTGCATAATGCCATTATTGCCTTTATACCTTGATACGCAGTTTTATTACCTGAAGCTATCATATGGATTTCATATATAGAAAAGCCGACCATTACCAACCCTAATAGAGCGCAGCTAGCTCCTATCACTCTAGACATTTTGTGTGTTTTTACTTTTTGAGATTCTGCGCTGGGGTGCTTTGTATTTTTGCTTTCAATGTTCTGTTTCGGAGTATCCTTTACCCCCTTGTTATTTACATTTTCATCCACTCTTGAGAAAAACGCCCCTATTTTTGATACAACAGGTTTAAATACTTGCACTATCTTGCTAAGTTTCTGGAAAAAGCCTGCTTTAACAAAATCCGTACTCTCTTTCCCCTGGTATAAGTCAACTAAATGTATAACATCAACGTTGAAGTTTTGGTAAAATTGAAAGAAATCGGTATAACTGCTCATTTCAGAATAGGAGTGTTGTTGAAATTCGGTAATCAGATTGAATGTATTCTTCATTAAGGTAAGATCCTCTCTATCCGCTCCAGGAACAAAAAAATCAGGATTATCCTTCACATAATCGTACAGCACAATAAGGTTTTCTTTCATTAGTGCGATCTGTTCCCATAACACTTCTATATAGTTCATAAAGAATTCAGCGGGCATCTCAGGCTGAGCAGTAAAAAACTGATGGGACAACTCTACTTCGTCCTGACGATTATCCATGTACTCTTTATATATATCAATACCCTCTTCGAAATGTACCAAAGGGATACCCATCGCTTGAACATCACGTTCAATATATGTTTGGTGGAGAACCGTCATTGTGTCACTCAATTGTGAACCATCCCAAGGGATTTCTTCCAGAGTATCCAGAAATCCTTGAATTTGCGATATTTCCAACGTGTGTGAGGATACACTCCTTTCCATAGCAATAGGAACACCCATGACAATTTTCTTTTGCTGGTCATTCTCAGAGGAATAAAGTTGATAGAGGATTTCGGTTTCTCCTTGAATCTCTGAGTCTCCATATACGTATGATTGGTTTTCATATAAGTTGGATATTGAATACGAGCTAAAACATACAGAATAATTACCTTGATTAAGAGTCTCAAAATCGGGATTTACTAGAGTTCTTACATAAATTTGGTTGAGGATATCGTGATTTTGATAGAAACCTTTCATATAAAGAACCTCTGATTCGTTGACTTTATACCCTACATTCAATCGATACTCGGAAATTATCTCTGGTAATCCAAAGTAATCAATGGTTCCACTGAGCTCTACATCATCATCAACCCCAAAATCTCCAAAAGACCCTAAAGAAGGATTTTGGGTTAGAGTCCAGAGAATCTGATTTTCAATAAAACAATCTGGGTTCCCTAATGTATAGTGGATGCTTGAAATCTCGCGCATGGCCATGGATTGAACAATGATCGGTTCCTCGAAATCATAATAATGTAAAACAAGGGTTTCACCTGTATCATAATCATATTCAGTAATTACCCAGATAAAATCAAACCTTAGATCTAACAATCCATCATCTTTTGAACTGTGTCCTTTAGGAATCATGATATCGTAATCAATCACTTCTAATGCTGGTTTTGGAAAGATAAAAAAGAATTCACTGTCAGGATCATTTGGATTAGGGAGGGAATCGCCTATTCCGTTTTCGTTATAATTTGCTAAGATCGCTTCGTTGGATTTAAAAACACAATTAAAACCTTTACCCCAAAGCCATTCTAATGCAGGTTTATCCAAGTTATATATTAGAGAATCAAATGAATCGTTGAATTTGTTACCAAACAGTCGAAGTACGGGATAAATGGAAACATTCACTGCTCCTCTCCATAATCTCGGAACCCCATTGGTAGAATAGTCATTTTCAGGTTTTTTAATTTGGATGTTAATTAACGTATCTTTACTATTATTTACAGATAATACCATTTGATGGATTTGATTAGGATCCAATACCAATTTTGCTAATGGAGAGCCATCCATATTATCCGGGAGCCCATCTTCGTCTGTATCTGTTTTGGCAGGATTAAGACTATTAGAATATTCTTCTAAATCTTTTATACCATCACCATCAGTATCTCTAAATTCCGCGATCTGAATAACCTTAATTTCCTGAAGTAAACCCATATTGTTAGTGATTAGAAATTCAATATCAGAGCTATAATTAGCCTTATGCAGGTAACTTATGTGATGCCATCCAGGGTCTATCCTTCCATACATATGTAGAGAAGAAGGAGTCTCCCGATTAGAATTAAAAATTTCCCCCTCAAAGAACAATGAATCCATATCGACTTCCACTTCTTTGAATGTACCACTATTAACCCGTATTGTGAGGTTATTATTAATGTAAATATCAGGAATATAGAAACTAAAATATCCTTCTGTAAAACCCCCTTCCTCGATACTGGTGTTTAAAAGATTCTCCTCGGATTTCTCAAAAAATCCCCAAATATCAGGATGAGTGGGATCCAGATTAAATTCGTACATATCTTCTTGTTGTATTTCATCAACATCCTTGAACATGTCTCCATCCCAATCTGAATTAACCATAATTTTATATTCTATGGAGCCATTTCCTTGGAATAGTAGTGTATATTCACCCGGCTTGAGGTTAACATCATACCGGATATAAGTTCCACGTTCCATAAATAAGCAATAAAATAGAGGATCAATTTCCGGATAGTCAGTCGTATTATGAATCCTTTTAAGAATAGTAGAATCGCCAGTTTCATTCTTTAATTCTACTCTTAGCCAGTTATAAGAGAAATTGATTCGTGTTAGAATCGAAATCGGTCCACCTACTTGAAAATTAATTGCTGTGTCTTGAATTAAATTCACTTCAATTTCATCTTCTGCGATAAAAAGGGGTTCTACGGTTAAAGACTTAAAATATTGTCGATTTTCCAGGGCTATTTCAATTGTATAAGTTTTATATGGATTATTGGAAAATTTCACAGGAAAGATGTTGAAACCATAACTTACCTCATAAGGCTTCTCATCAAGCATGAAATAGGTAAAATCAGTACCTTCAATCTCAACTAAAATATAACATGCCCCTTGGGCACGAAAATCATATGGAGTTTGAGTCACATCATCTAAATATAAATATTGATTACCCAAACTGATACTTTGCTTAGGATTTAAGTTTAATTTATTAATATGATTAGAAAGAAGAGGAGTATAACCCGATAATAATATAATAGAGATAAATGCTAAAGCGGTTAATTTCAATTTCAGTTTTTTCATATTAAATATCCCAACCTATAATCAAATTAAAACTATTTATGCAAAGTTATGATAATATAAATATAAACATTTATAATTTTTTCATATTTGTATAAACTGTTAAAGATTTTCGTAAATGATTGGATCAATTTCTAGTTTTAATTATGATCAAAACGGATCATAATGACCATATATTTATGTTTGAGGATCGAAATTGGTTGTCTAAGATTTCTTGAGATTATTTTTCAATAATTTTTATAGAAATATTATAATTACATGAAGTCACTTGAAAAATAAGAAAAAAGAAGTATAAAATATATATTTAAAATGAAACCGTTAAATTAGAGAAAGCTATAAATGGAAACTGAGAGTTAATTTACCATCTTCTTTTGAATATAGCAACACATATACAAGATTATTTTCAGGTGCATTAAATCAAAAATGGTCTTTCAATTCTTCTCGACTTTTTTTTCTCTATTTGACACTTTTACAATAATTTGGGTAGAGAACGACTCTGACGTACGAGTTCAACGTATATTCCTTAGTGATCCTGTAAAAAAATCTGAAATAAAAGCTATTGAAGCATTCAAAGAGGTTGAATCAAGTTCTTCATCAATAATAGAAGAGCTTGGATTAAAAATAATCCAGTTTTTAGAAGGTGAAAAAATAATTTTTGATTTACAATTAATCGATTTTGACCAATGTTCTAATATTCAGAAAAAGGTACTTTTAGCAGAACACGGTATTCCGAGAGGCTGGGTTAGCACATATAAGCAAATCGCTAATAAAATCGGGATACCAAATGGTGCGAGAGTAGTTGGAAATGCCTTAGCAAGAAATTCTTTTCCTATTATCATTCCTTGCCACAGAGCAATAAAATCAAATGGTGAGCTAGGGGGATTTCAGGGAGGTATTAAAATGAAACGAATTTTGTTAGAAATGGAAGGAATAGAATTTTCATCTAAAGGAAAAGTCATAACTAATAATATTTGTTATTGATTTCAAGGTTAAATATTAATTTTTAAAGAGAAGTAAAGAAGTGCGCCCTCCGGGATTTGAACCCGGGTCGTAGGGTTGGAAACCCTATATTCTAACCCCTATACCAAGAGCGCAAGGTAAAAATTGAACAAATTATTTTAAAAAAAAATCTTATATATATGATTATTATCGATTAAAAAAAAACTTTCTTATCCTATTTGGTTATACTATATCATTAGAACTTTCATAATATCCAATAACTTTATTTAATGCTACCCATGCATCAAGTTGATATTGAGAAATTGACACAATTTTATTGCTTAAACTTATTATTTCTTCTGAAAAATAACCTTTCTGAAAACAACCTACTATAACTACATAATTTTTGGTCAGATTTTTATTAAATAATTCAAAATGATTTTTCACCAGTTTTCCTTTACTGGAGAACAATATTATCTCTTCACTATCGATAGATTTCAACAACTCGCTTAAATTTTTTTTAATTCTCGAAATTAATAATAGATCT
>JABXKD010000068.1 GCA_013375475.1 Promethearchaeota archaeon | reverse complement strand
TGAATTTGAAAAGAGTTGATCTCGATGGCACTGAATAAATTAGAAATATTAGGTAAAGAAGGCACTATTTCAAACTATCGGCAAGGACGCCACACTTTGCATCCAAAACACTGCATTATTGTCTTTCCCAATATTACGAACAGAAAGGACGCAAACAAATTAATTGGACGAACTGTAGTATGGATAAGTCCTACGGGCAAAGAATTGAAAGGAACAATTACGCGAGCTCACGGTAATAGTGGAGCTATTAGAGCTCATTTCAAAAAAGCTGGGTTACCTGGTCAAGCTCTCGGCCAAAAAGTTAAAATAATTAAATAAATAATTTTAATAGGTTCTTCTTGCTGTTTTTAAGGACTTTTTTTGTAATATTTCAATAACATACCTAAATTAATACTATCTTTTCATCTATTTCTGTTGATAAAGCGATCAAAAATTGGTACTTTTTTAATTTTAATTAAATTGGGTTAAAATGTAAATATGTCGGAACAGCACTTCCAAATCTGTCGTTTCTGCCAACGAAATGTAAAATTGGCTTATTATTGTGAGGAGTGTGGAACTAGTTGTTGTTCTGATTGTTTACATGAAGAAAAAATTGATTCTTATCTTTGTCAAGACTGCAATTCTAAAAATATTTTCGTCCCGGAATCAGGTAATAAGAAAACTTGCAATGATTGCGGAGCAGAAAATATAGTCAGATCTAATCAACTCTTAAAATCTTGCCCTAAATGTCACTCTCATCAAATAATAAACATCTATGAGAAAAAAGAAGACCTAGAAAAAATATTTATGGAATTAATTAAAGATTCACGCTCGTTTATGGATCCTCTTAGAGAATTAGTAAACTCTCTTTATACATTAAAACAGAAAATTCTTGATGCAAGAGCTCCTCCTGTTAAATGCTTCCATTATCCTACCATGGAATTAGACTTATTAGCTCTCTTTAAATTATTTATTTATGCAAAAGAAACTCTTATTGAGAAGATCCGCAATTTTATCCAGCATTTATCAATTAACAAAGAATATTTTTTTGATATCTACGCTCAGCAGAATTCTAATATACGGATTATCGAAGACATCCTTGAGAATTTGAACCGCAGTTATAATTCAATAAATGATTTTATAGAGAATAATGTAAATACTATAAATACTAGCGTTGTCAATCTTTCAAAGAATTTAGTTTTCATAGACAAGATTACTTTTTATTTCAAAAATTATATTAAATTCCTCAACTTAGCAGAGGAGGAAAAACCGGTTTATGCAATATACGCTAAATTAGCTAATGGGCTAAACACAGAGGATAAATACAAAAAGAATAAAGGAATTCTTTTTATAACCAATTTTGACTTATCCTTTGTCCGTGAGCAAGGAAAGCGAAAGAAAAAGCAAGAAGGTATTTTTAAAGCACCTGTAAAGGACTTAACGAAAGTTCAAATAAGAGGGAAATTATTCAAAAAACTTTACATTGAATTCCCTTATGGGAGATATGAATTTACGCTTCCACCAAATTCTCTTTCGAGAGTATTAGATTATCTCTTACTCGCCAGAAGTTTTGATGAGACTGTCATTTATGACAAATTGGCTGCTAAAAAACTATATAATGTTGAAATCGATTTGAGCGATATTTCAAACTATATCGAAGAAACTATCAACTCCTTCTTTAGTTTAAAATGTCAATATAACAATGTTAATTCAAATAATAAAATGGCTGAATATAATGTCGTTTCATCGATGTTCAACCAAAATCCGAATAATCTACAAAGTAGACCTCCGTTCCAGAATCAAAATCAAATCATGAAACCCTACAATAATAACCTCCCATTTTCACCGTATCAAAATAACAATAGAATATCCAATCAAAGGATGGGTCAAATTCAAACTCCTGAGGATTTAAACTATTATGGCAACACAATGAGACATTATCTGCCTCCTAACTATAATCAAGATGAGTTCTTCTTGCAAAACTTCTATAACACCAACAGGATACAAAACTATGAGCCTAAACAATTTAACAGTGGATTTAACAATAGCGTTTCTGATATCGATCAAAAAAACCTTCTGATGAGAAAATTAGAACAACTACAGAGATACGACAGGTCATTCCCTACGCGAAACGGAATACATAATTACAACGAATTTTTTTCCGATCCTACTCAATATAAACCTCAACGAAAAAGTAGAAGTATGCCGCAGTATCAAGAATTTTCAAGAAATCACCTTTCGGATCTATTTGGCAGTGATTATGGTTCTTATCATCCAAGCGAAAGCTCTAACTATCATTCAAGGAAAGAAAGTAAAACAAGACGGAAGAAAATGTTTAATTTGGAGAAGGAGAAATATAGTCTGGAGGAAACTCTAAAATTATTAGACGATAAATTTGAATCTGGGGACATTTCTGAAATTGATTACTTTAAAAATTTTAAAAATTTACAAAAGGAAATATATATAATTGAAAAAAACATAGAAGCTATGGATTCTGACATGGAAGACGAAGAATTTCTAAGAGGTTCAAGTAAAAAATTTGATAGAAAAAGTTATTACCCTTAAGATGCCTACTTATTATTAGCTACCTTCTAACTCTTTTCTTAATTTATCTATCTCGTCTTCTAGTTTTGCTTTTGTTCTTAATTCAGGTTCTTCTTCTATGTCGTCAAATTCTGAAATGTAAGCAAGATCATCATCTGGTACTTCTGGCATTTGTCCTCCTTGTTCTAACAGCATTTCCGTTTCAAGTTGGTTTAATTCGTCTGTGACATCAATTGCTAAATCAATTTCAGGATCTCCCGCAAGAATTTCGGCAGATTCCTCTATTTCTGACACATATAATTCTGAGTCCTCTGCGATTTCTGCGATCTTTTCGGGGGCGACGTTAGTTGCAATACCTTTTAGCTCGTCTCTAATCCCACCCATTAAGTCTCCTGTCATGGATATCATAGATCCCTCCTGAATCGCTTCTAGTTGACGTTCTATTTTAGCACGAATATTGTTTGCACGATCTACTTTCATCTGGTATTGTTTATGCTGAATCAAATAATTCTTAGCTCTGTTACGCTCTCCTCTCTTGATAGCTATTTTCGCGTTTTTTCTAGCGATCTCTGCTCTTTTGTTATATGTTTTATTTGCTAACGCGATTTTTCTAATATGAGCCTTTGCTTTAATAACAAGGTCTTCTTTTTCTTTATTTTTTCTGGGAAAAAGTTTCCCTTTTAGTTTCGCACACACTTTCTAATCACTCGAAATTTTATAGTGTCTCTTTTATAATTATTATGATTTTATTTACTTAAAAATTTGATAGAATTTAATTTAGTATAATGATTCCTATCAATAAAACTTTCAGAGTCCAAACTTTGATGATTATAAAATGAAAAAAATAATTCTGAATTTCGAGAAAAAAACAGATAATTTTAAAGCTTTAGTACAGGAAGCTTTGAACATGAATCTTCTTAATTTTTTACTCTCTAAAGATACTTATTCCGAATTAAAACAGGTTGAGCGTATTAATATATTTACAAAAGATACCGAGCTGCCCGTTAAAAATTTAATCTTTAAAAATCTTGAACATCTTGAAGTCAGTAAAAATTTAGGAGCAAATAAAGGTATTCTTTTAGAGATAAAGGTTAAATCGGACGAACAAAAAGCAATAGAGATTTCCAAAAAAAATGAAGTTGATTTTATAATCGTATCAGCGAAAGATTGGAAAATAATACCCTTCGAGAATCTTATCGCAAATATGCATACTAATGATACAGAACTAATTGCTTCGGTTGAGAACCTAATAGAAGCAGAATTAATGCTAAAAACCCTTGAGATCGGCACAGATGGAATTTTAATTACCCCTAAAGAAGCCAATGACATTATAGAATTGAAAAAATTACTGGGAAATGGCTATAATATTGAATTAACAAGAGCAAAAGTTATCAATGTTCAAAATATTTCTGAAAGCGAAAGAGTGTGCGTCGATACTACGTCGTTATTGAGCGTTGGTGAGGGGATGCTTGTCGGAAGCACTGCAAAAGGGTTTATTTTAGTACATGCTGAAGTATTCGAAACCCAATTTGTTTCCTCAAGACCCTTCAGAGTAAACGCTGGGGATGTTTCAGCATATATTTTGGTTCCAAGTGATAGTGAAGACGAAATATATCGAACGAAATATTTAAGCGAATTGAAAGGGGGAGACCGAGTTTTGGTTGTAAATGCTAATGGTGAGGCAAAAAGCATTACCGTGGGAAGAGTTAAGATAGAAACTCGCCCTATGTTAAGATTAGAATTAGAAATTGATCAGCAAGGGAATAAGATAAAGATAAATTATATCGGACAAAATGCAGAAACGATTCGATTAGTTAATTCTGATGGCGAGCCGGTTTCTATTGTAGATATTAAGGTTGGAGACAAGGTTTTAGTTCATATTGGTCCTGGTGCAACTCATTTTGGTACAAAAATTAAGGAAACCATTGTTGAAAAATAGGCTTTAATAATATATTTAATTACTTTTATAAACGGCAATAGTATTCTTAGTTTCTTCTAGTTTTATTGTAATTCTCTTGTTAGGATAAATTTCTTTTATTTTATCGTGAACAAATTTCGCGAGTAGTTCACTAGTAGTAGCAGGTAAAGGTAATAAAATTACATCTATTTTAGGGAAGACGTAACGTTTATTTGTATTAGTTACAACTTCGATCGATTCTGAAGTTTCAGAAATTGCTAGATCACTAGACAATTCAGGAATTAGAACTCGATGATCTAACGATTGTGCTATAATTTTTATTTTTTCTTTTAATTCGATGAAATCTACAACAATATAGTTCTCGTCTAGTGAAGCCTCTACTTCTACAGATATATAGTAATTATGCCCATGTAGTCTTGAGCATTGAAAGGGCTCTTTTAAAAAATGGGAGGCGCTAAACTTTGCTAGAGTTGCATTAACAATAACTTTATAACTCATACTCTTCTGATTTCAATTTCTTTATAAAATTTAAATAATTTACGCTTAAAAATCATAAAATTTAAGTTTTAGATTATTCACTATTTTTTAATTTATACCCTCTAAATATAAATTTATTCCAGAAATAATGATCAAAGGAATGACAGAAAAAATAAAAATTGCAATTACAGGTGCAAATGGATATCTTGGAATGCAAACCATTAAAACAGCGTTAGAGAGAGGCATTTCAGTAAACGCTATTATCAGGAGAAGGGAAGTCATTGAATCTGTTACAATGGATGGAGTTGAAGTCTTTTTAATTAAAAATTTTAAATTAGAAGACTTAGAAACAGCATTTAAAGGATGTAAAGCAGTTATACATTTTGCGAATATTGTTTGTGGAAGCAAGGCACTGTTTGAAAGTGTAAATATTGAAGGATTAAAAAAAATTATTGAAGCCGCAGAAAATGTTGGGATTTCTAGAATAATTTACCCTTCGGGTCTTGGAGTCGATAAATATGGAGAGAAGGAATGGGCGAATAACAATTATTTCTATTCTAAGAATAAGGCAGAAAAATTATTAATTAAGAGTAAAGTTTCCTATGTTATTTTTCGTCCGTCTTATATTCTGGGTCCAAATGATGAGCTAATACCAGAGCTCATTGAACAGGTTTATAACGGTAAAATATACATTGCAGGAAATGGTGAAGTTCCAATGCAACCAATATATGTAAGAGATGCAGTAACAGCTTTTTTAAATGCTTCGCTGGGAAAAGGAGTAGATAATAAAATCTATAACTTAGTTGGTTTAGAAACTTTAAATATGAAACGTTTAATAGAGATGGTGTGGCATTCTATCAAAGTTATAGGATTGAATATACCTCCTCCATTGTATGAATATATCTCTTATGATTCTGCACCTGCAAAGTTAGAAATATGTAAAGAAATGGTAGATGTAATGAAATGTGATATCATTACTGATGGTAAAATAACTGCAGAAGCATTAGATTTTACACTATCTCCAATCGCAGATGCAATTAATAAAGCAGTTAAATCAAAATTACTATCCAATATAAAAAATCAACATAATAGAATAATTTTGATGTTATCCGGAGGTATAGACTCCGCGACAGCTCTATATTGGGCTATAAATAAAAAATATGACATTATTGCACTATCTATGAACTACAAGTGGAGATCAAAAAACGAAATAAAAGCTACTAAAAAACTTGTTGAATTGACAGGAGTTCCTTTAGTCGAAGTATCTGTACCCTATATAATGAGCGCCGTAGATTTAAGGTTCGAGGGTTACCCAATTCCTTCGGCTGAAAATGCTCCTGAAGGCTTTATACCTTTAAAGAATTTAATATTTTACTCTATTGCTGCATATTTTGCTAAAGTTTATGGATGTAATATTATTATCGGGGGGCACATTCAAGATGATATTAAAAAATTTCCAGATATTGGGTTATCTTTTTTTGAATCGTTAGAAAAGATAATTAAAATCTCTAATCACGATCAAGATTTACAGGCTATAAAATTTATAATGCCTTTATCTAACAAAACAAAGGTTGAAGTGTTTGAATTAGCGAGTAAATTAAATGTTCCTATTGATGTTACATGGAGTTGTTATGGAGATTTTGAAGAGCCTTGTGGGAAATGCTCGTCGTGCGTCTCTCGTCAGAATGCTTTGAAGTTAATTAAACCCAACTAGCTAAAAATTATAAATGTGTAATAGATGAATATAATAAAATCGTTAAAGGTCGAATATTAAAATGATATATTGGGCTCCTTTATTGCATATGTATCAGCCTAGTTTTCAGGAGAGTAGTGTATTACGGCAGATAGATAAAGAATGCTATAAACCGTTATTTAGAATGCTAGAAGAGTATGATAATGTTAAAATTAGTCTAAACATTAATGCAGTTCTAATCGATATGTTGAAAGAATTTGATTTGAGTGATACGATTGAATTATTGAAAAACCTAGTTTTTAGTAATAAAATTGAGATTATTGGAACAGCAAAATTCCACCCTATCCTTCCACTTATCCCTCAAAATGAAGTTGAAAATCAGATTGAGCTCAATGAAGACATCGTTAGAGAAGAATTTCCACAATGGAAAAAAACTGGATTTTTCCCTCCCGAATTATCAATCAGTTCTCAAGTTGCGAAATTTATACGAACTAAAGGCTATAAATGGGTAATAATGAGTGGTATAGCTTGTCCTAACGAGTGGCCATACGATGAAATCTATACTTCCCCAAATGGTTTACTACTATTCTTTAGAGACGATATTTTAAGTAACAAAATTGCATTTAACGATATCACGGCAAAAGAGTTTGTTGAACAATTAAACACAACTTTTATGGAAAGAAAACATGAAAAAAAAGAGGACCAATATTTTATAACAGCAATGGATTCAGAAACTTTTGGACATCACATAAAAAAATTTGAGAGGACTTTTTTAAGTAAAGCTTTTGATCTTATTAACGATCAAGAGGAAATCAAAATTGAGTTTATCTCTAATTTAGTTAAGTATTTTCCTATTCATAAGGAAAAAATAATCCCAAAAGAATCGAGTTGGAGTACGACTCATGAGGATATGAAGTTAAGTATTCCATATCCGTTATGGGATCACCCCGATAATCGCATTCATTCACTGGTTTGGAAAATTATTAGGAGTTTAAACAATTTAATGAACTTACTAGAACAGATTGATTTGAAAAAAGATTGGGAGATAGAGAGACATTATGAAACAGCCAGATGGTTTTATGAGAGAGGCATATGCTCCGATACTACTTGGTGGGCTAATCCTGAACGTGGGACTTGGAGCCCGAATTTGATTTATAAAGGAACTGAATTACTCATGAAATCTGCGTTAAATGCTCAACTTGGTTTAGTTTATGCTAATCAATCTGATTTAGGAGAGGGATATTTTGATTCGATTTGCTTCTATCATAATTTAATACTCGTGGAACTTTACTCAAGAACGAAAATGTTAATAAAACGTGGTAGAGAAAATTCCTCTTAATAAAATTAAACTAAACAATTGCTAAATATACAAGTAATTCACCAACTGTCAATTTATCATTTTGCTTGCATAAAATAACAATAAAATATATAATTTTAATATGACATACTTAACTAAATACCTTTAAGCCCAAATAAATTTCTTATGTATTGAGGATAATGTCAAAAGAAAATGATAAACAACAGATAACAAAATTTTGCGTGTATTGTGGCACTACAATCGAAGATAATGCTGCTTATTGTCCTAATCCTAAATGTGGAAAATTAGTGATAAATATCAAACCAAGTAAAGAAAGTCTCCAAAAACAAACAATGAAACCCGAAATTCATAAGAAAACAACAATATCGCGAAAATGTTCGGGATGTGGATCTATAATAACTTCCTCAGTATTAGAGCAATGTCCTATATGCGATACCAAATTAGAAAAAATTCCAGGAAAAACCGGTATTGTTCAAGATAAAAAATCTCAAGAAAAAACCGGTTATGTATTTACAAATAAAAAGCTGGTACCAGAACAAAGGTTTATCTTAAAAAGAAACAAATGGAATTTTAGAGAAGGTATAGGTGTATTCGCTAACGCCTTAGTGGCTTATGTTTCGATTCGTTTAATCATAAGTATGTTATTAACTTTACAATTAGGGCCAATAGAAACAGTAGATTTGAATATTACAACAATCCTCTTAAGTCAGCTTCCTGAAATAATTTTTGGAGTTTACCCCCTATATTATATCATTTCAAAAAAACATCAATCCCAAAAATTAAGTTTATCGTTAAATAACAGATACCTTATAATTGCTTTGATTATCGGAATTATTGGGAGCGTAGGATTGATCTTAATCGATAACTTTTCATCTATGATAATAACTTTTATATACAATTCGGGCATAGATTTCTTTGATGTAAATGCTTATTTAGCAGAGGAATATCTAATACTTCAAAATACAAATTTACTTTTTATAGTATTACTTATAGCACTTATGAGTCTTTCAGCAATCTCAATTGAAATCGCTTTTAGGGGTGTCTTACATAACGCTTTAAAAGCACGCTTCGATAATGATGTCCTCGGAAAGACTTCAGCTATTGTTATCGTTGCTTTGATTTATTCGGCTCTTTTCCTCTTCTTTACGCTACCAACCGGCATTTATTTCTTTATTCCGAATTTCATGGTGTTTTTGTTTTTAGGTGTCCTTTATGAAATTAATAACAATCTACTAAGTACAATCATCGCCAATGTAGCCTATAACATTGTCATAATTATCTTAATTGTTTATTTCTAGTTTTCAGATTAATTTTCATTATCCTTTAACATATAAATTTAATAATAAGAAAAATCAAATATCTCTAGTGGTATTATTAGCAACACATGTTCTTTTAAATACGATACGATTTAAACAGCGTGGAGAAAGAGATATTGGGTAAAACATATTATACCAATAAGGGAAGCAAAGATAATATCATTATATCTATTGCTGGAGCACATGGTGTCGGTAAAACAACCGTATTTAATCTTTTAAAAAGTAACTTAGGGGATAATAATAAATTTAAATTTTTTCCCGAACGTTACAAAAAAATTCCTCCTTTTCCTTTTGGATCTGAAAATAAACAAATTGCTTTCCGGAGTGAAATTCATTTCCTTCAACAGTTAATAAAAAGAAATAAAAATATAACAAATTTTGACAATCTCTATAATGGTAGGGTTATCATCTTAGATAGAACGCCTCTCTGTGTCTTAGTTTACTCAAAAAGTCTTTATCTTAAAGAAAAGGACTATAATCTTATACATGATATGTATAAGTCGGTAAAATGGAAAGAAGATTATATTATTTATCTTACAGCTCAACCAGATACGATTTTAAAAAGAATCGTCCAAAGAGGTTCTATTGATAAAATTAGACATGAATGGAACGAGGAAGATAAGAAATATTTGTTAGAGATACTCTCCTACTATAATCAATTTCTTTATTCTGAAAATAAAACTAGAAAAGTATTTACAATCGATACAGATAGTTTAACTTCGGAAGAAGTAGTAGATGAAATTAAACGAATAATTTCAGATATATCTGGATTTTCCTTCGATAAATTCGATAGCACTCCATCTACGCAGAAGAATTTGAATGATTTTGTGTAAGGAATTATGATAAAATATATTAATCTAGATTTTATGATATAAATTAAAAGAATATAAAAATTAATGATTTTTAATAATCTTTAACCCAAAAAGGAATCTGATTTGATATGTCGTCCCTGGTGCAAGATATACGAGATAATATGATGAAAATTTTAAAGTTCGAAGAAGACAGAACAGATTTAGAAAATCTAGCGGTATTATCTAGGGTAGGTATGAAAGTTGCTTCTGCTTTTTCATCTGAACTTGACGCAGATGCAACATCAGCTTCTAGTACTGCGCTAATTGATTTAGGATTAAGATTAAGCGAAGCAACAGCTCATGGCGCTTTAACAGAAATTATCCTTCACAATACTTCCGGTTATAGTATTATTTTAGCAATTAACGACGAATATCTCGTATTTGGTGGTCTGAAGAATGTATATCGAATAGGTTATTATCTCGGATATTTGCGTGAATTAGCTAAAAAGTTAAATATTTTAATATCTGGGGACGAAATAACTAATATGACCCTTTCTTTAGAAGAGTCTGAAAGAATTAAACTAAAAAAAGAACAAGAAGAAGAGGAAGTATCTGAAATCATTAAACCTAGCCTAAAAGAAGACAAAGCTGCCTTAGATGATTTGCTAGGATTTTTAGACGATTGGGAAAAAGATGGTGCTGAAATTGAGGAAATTGAAGCTACAAATGAAAATAATATTGTATCGATTCCTAAATCGATTGGATTAGAATACGAAAAACAAATGGAACATACAATCGAGAGCAGAGAGATTCCTGCCCAAGTTACCGCAACATCTGAAAGTACTGAAGCACAATTTAAAGTTTACGATGATGAAATTCCTCCGATCCCCCTTGATGATTACACTCCTATGGAAATTGAAGAAGACGAGAGTATTCAAGAACCTCAAATCGTCCAAGAACAACCATCTCCAGAACAAATTCTTCCTCAAGATGGAGTACCCTCATTAGAAGACCTTCCTCCCCCCGATTTTAATGTAGAGTTTGGAGAACCCGCTTCAGAATACGATACTGAATTTATTTTAGATAAAGAATCAGAAGCCTTTGAATCCGTCCTAAAAGATTTAGGATGGGACGAAGAAGAAGATTAATTTATTGGTAAGTTTATCTAATTACTAAATTAAATAGCTAATCTATTAGCACTATTATTATTTTTTCTGAAATGATAATATCTAATTTACAATTTTTAAATTATTTTTAAATAAACCACTCACTTAAATATATTTAATCGCTATTTAAAAAATAAAACCTTAAAAAATGTGAAAAATTTTGAATGAATTACAAGGAGTTGTTAGAGAAGAATCAAAAACTGGTAAAAAACTGCTTTTTGCATTTCCTCGCGTTGGAAGTTCTTTAGTTTTAGGGATGGAGGGATTTGCTTTATTTAATTTATATTGGAATGGTTTTGGATTATCAGCCTTTTTAGTTGGACTTACACAAGCTATAGGATTCCTTGTCGTCGGATTAAGTCAGTTTTTTTTTGGATGGGTAAGCGATGCGAAATATACCAAATGGGGAAGGAGAAAACCCTATATTGTTGCATTTGCTCCACTACTGGGTATATCTTTTATATTTTTATTCTTACCATCTCTATTTTTACCTGATCTTAGCGATACGATGATGTTATTCGTATGGTTTTTCATTTGGGATCTGATTTTTAAAATAAGTTACTCACTCACTACAGTATATCAATCTTGGATGGCTGAACAATTCATAGTATCTGAACGCCCAAAAGTTTCGCAATTTCAAAACTATTTCAATTGGATAGGGAATGGTTCCATGGCTTTAGTTTCTATATTAGTTTTGACAGGTTATGTTGACGATTTAATAGGACCTCCTAGAAATCCTAATATCCCTATACCTATGGATTTTCTGTTAATTACTATAGTTTTTGGAGTCATAGCAATTGTAACCTTTACACTAGTTGGTTTGTTAATGCCAACTGAACCGAAATTTGAAATTAAATCGAATTTAAAAGAAAATCTCAAGATTGTAATCCATAATCGAAACTATCTTCGAATTATATTAATGATTGGGATAGCAAGTCTCGCCTGGTCTATTGTTACCGATGTTATACTTGCCTATAGTCAAGCGGCATTGTTTTTAAGTGGAACAGATTTTTACATTATAGCAGGTGTTCTAATAATCGGAATATTTTCTTTTTTGTTTGTTTGGAGAAGATTGTTAGAAAAACTAGGAAAGAAAAAAGCGCTATTATATATTTTTCTGTTCTCAGCAATTACCCTACCAGTTTCTCTTCTAGCATTAATTGAAGCATTCCCTCGTTTAATTTTAGGTATAATATTCATTGTTATTTCAACTGGTGCTTTAGGAGGTTGGTTTCTCTTCCCCTATATTATTTATGCCGATATTGCTGAGGATGATGAAAAAAAAACAGGTCAGTTAAAAGCGGGAGTATATGCTGGTTTTAATAGTATTATTGGTAATATTTTTCAAGCATTTGGAGTTTTCATCCTTGGTACTGCAATTGATGCCTTACCTTTAATCACTCTCACCGGGGAAAATGTTGCTCTAGGATTAATTGTGTTTGGACCAATTTGCACAGTAATATTGCTAGTTGCTTATTTTTACACTAAAAAGTATGTGATACTTGATTTTGACTGGGAAAAAAAATAATTCTACCTCTCAAATCTCCATTTTTTTTTAATAATTATTATTAGATCATTAAAAACATAAGTAATACCTAATTATTTAATCAGTAGATGACTATCTTTGAAAAAGTTTTAGAGATTTACCAAGAATATTACATATGCCTTCATTGTTTAGGTAGAATGTTTTCATTGCTAGGAACGGATACTACTAACTATGATAGAGGTAAATCTCTTCTTTTAACTATGGCTATGGAAAATCACAGAGTTTATTTATCAAGGCACGAAAACCACGAAGAGGCTATTGCTAATTTAAAAATACTAGCAGAAAAAGCTATGTTTGCCCCTGCTCAAAGCGTCTTAAACAGGGAAGGAATTGAATATAATACATTAATAATATCTGAAAAATGCTACTTATGTGAAGATATTTTTAGCAATATTTCTAGCTACGCAAAGATTGCCATACAAAACTTAAACAATCTGGAGTTTAAAGACATTCTTGTAGGGAATGCTCTTAATTCGCAGATTGTTAATAGAGAAGACACATTTAAAGCACAATTTAACCTACTAAATTCTGAGTCGTTTAAAAATCATTTCAACAGAGAAGTAGGAAAAGAATTATCTAATAATCTAAAAAAACCGTCAGAATTTGCAAATCCTGATATCACAGTTATCTACACTCTTAGTTTTACATCATCAGAAGTAACCTTGATATTAAGATCAATTTTTATTAAAGGAAGATATAATAAATTTATTAGAGGAATTCCACAAACTCATTGGGATTGTCGAGCATGTAGAGGAAAGGGATGTGAATCATGCAATTTTACAGGTAAACAATATAAAACTAGTGTAGAAGAACTAGTAAGTCCTGAGTTTATTAAGGAAACAAAAGCAGAAGGTTTAAAATTTCATGGTGCTGGAAGAGAAGATATTGATGTGAAAATGTTAGGGAAAGGAAGGCCTTTTGTTTTGGAATTAAGAAATCCAAAGGTTAGGACTTTAAATTTGGAAAAAATCCAAAAAAAAGTTAATAAAAAAAATAAAAAGAAAATAAAAATTTCAGATTTAGTGTACAGTAGTAAAGAACAAGTTAAAAACCTGAAATTTAACGCAGAAAATACCAAAAAAGTATATAGAGCCTTAACTTCGTCAATGGAAAACGTAACAAAAGAAAAGTTTGAAGCTCTACTGCATAAGCTAAAAATTGTTTTTGAAAATCAAAAAATTCAACAAAGAACTCCCAAAAGAGTTTCACATCGTCGAGCTGATAAAATTAGAGAAAAAAAGATTTTTCAAATAGATGGAAAATTCATTAAACCTAATGTATTTGAATTCATAGTCGAAGCTCAAGGTGGGACTTACATAAAAGAAATTATTCATGGCGACAATGGAAGAACAACGCCTTCATTTACAGAGATCTTTGGTTTTCCTATCGAATGTAAAAAACTAGATGTTCTAAAGATTTATTAATTATCTTCTTAAAGACACTAAATCAAAAAATAAATAAATTATGTATCATATTTTATTAAAACTAGATTTTTTTATTAATAATAAATCAAAATAGTATAGGGAATTAATTTGACTTTACATAAAGGTTACCGGAACAAATCTCGTCAAAGACATAGAAAGAATGTGCGAGATAGAGGACTCGGTTCTATAGAGAAATATTTAATTGACTATGAAATTAATGATAAGGTGGATGTGATCACCGATTCATCACAACATAAAAGAGGATTTCCTCATAGGCGATATCATGGCTTAACAGGGACGATCAAAGGTACAAGAGGAAGATGTTAC
The DNA here is from genome assembly GCA_013375475.1 of Promethearchaeota archaeon. Classification (GTDB taxonomy): domain Archaea; phylum Asgardarchaeota; class Lokiarchaeia; order Sigyniarchaeales; family SOKP01; genus SOKP01. The sequence continues at coordinate 6,448 of JABXKD010000068.1, read as the reverse complement.
GAGGTTGAAGTTAAATTAGGGAACTCTAAAAAATTATTAATTATTGGTAAAGAACACTTACGCGCTAATAAGGGCTCAGCAAAATAATTTAAAGAATTAATTTAAAAGTAGAGATTTATATGTCTGGTAGAAAAATAGGCGAAAAAACTGTTTCTATACCCGAAGTAAAAAAGATAATGGAAGCTGTCAAAGAGCAAATAGAAAAAATAGATAGCGAAGAGGGTTTATCTCATTTTCAAGAAATTACTCATGCTTATGTAAATAAATTTGCTAAAATGAGTGAAAAAGATGCGATTAAAATTCAAAAATTTCTTGTTGATAAATACGAAATTGAAGAAGTATACGCGATAAACATTGTTAACATAGATCCTCATACGGTCCCAGAACTCAGGATGATTTTAGAGAAAAGTTTTACTGGAAAATCTTTAAATGATGAGCAATTACAAGATATTCTAGCCCAAATGGAAGAGCTCAAAACATCTTAATCCGATTTTTATCATAAATATTTTACAAAGAGTATTAAACATCGAAGAATTTATAAATTCGAATTCTTTTAAATTTTAATGAGCAATCCTTGTTTAAAAAGGAATATTCAAATTATAAAATATTATGCATATCTGGAGAGTAAATAATAAGAAGACTGGTTGGAATGGAAAGAAATCGGGATCGATACAGAAGGTCTCCTCACAGACCCAAGTATCAAAGGAAGGAACCAAGGCCAAAGAAACAATTCATTAAAAAATTTCGAGAAGTTATAATTCTAGATATATTACTACATGGTCATCCCGAAGAAGATAAACCTAGTTGGTCGAAAACACCAATCTCCCAGGTACTTACTTTTCCTGATTTTGTTCTTTATGAAGTGAAGTGTAATAAAGAATCAGATATCAAGGTTCAACAAAAAGGTACGTATGAGGAATTTTTAAATCAAAACAAATTAAGAGAAGTGATAAAGAAAATCGATTATAAAGATCTTACTAGTACTTCGAAAGCTTTAATTCAACCAATTCTAGAAAATGAGGTGTTAAACTATGAGGAAGAATTCATTAATTTCTTTAATAATTCGACTTCTATAACTCCAAGAATGCATTCTCTTAAATTATTACCCGGTGTTGGGCAGAAACATATGTGGGAAATTATAGAAGCAAGAAACAGACAGAAATTTACCACTTTTCAAGATATTTCCGATAGAACTAGTATGTCTCATCCTGCTAAGCAAGTTGCCTTGCGAATAATTAAGGAATTACAACGCGAAGGCGTGAAATATTACTTATTCTCGAAGACTCATAAATATGAATGAATAGTATGAATAAAAAAGAAATTCAACTCATTTTAAAAGAACTGAGAATAGAACCAAATAATAAACTGGGTCAGAATTTTCTTTTTGATAGGAATATCGTATCAAAAATAATTTTAAAATCTCAAATCTCAGAAGACGATGTAGTTTTAGAGATTGGATCAGGTTTGGGTGCCCTGACAGAAGAACTAATTAAGTTTAGTAACAAACTTTATGCTTATGAAATTGATTTTAAATTGTTTCAATATCTAACAAAGAAATTCTCGAAGAATAAAAATTTAATATTATTTAACGAAGATGTTTTAAAAGCTGATATTCCCACTCACGATATCGTAATATCTAATATACCTTATTCTATTACTGGTGCAATACTCGAAAAAGTCTTTTATAATGAAAATCCTCCTCGAGGTACTTTACTAATTGAAGATAGCATAGCAGAAAGACTTTTCAACAAAAATGAATATAAAACTTTTTCTAGAATTACTGTTAGCTTTAATGCATTCATGCAACCTCTTAAAAAATATAAAATCTCTAGATTTACTTTTTTTCCTACCCCCAAGATTGATTTAGCTCTAATTACCGTTAAACCTAGGGACGATATTTCTCAATTTTTACTGTCTGATGCAAAGAGAAAATTCTTCTTAAAGTTTGTCGCTGGTATAATGCCTTACAAAAATAAGAATTTGGTAAATGCCATAAGTTTATTTTTAAAAAATGAGGTTCTAGGCGATTATTCAAAAAGTGATATTTACAATGGTATAAATAATATCAATTTAGCAGAGAAAAAAATCGCAAAATATAAAGTAGATGAGATTGTAGCTTTAAGTGAGTCAATCTTCGATTTAATCCATAAATAACTATCAAAATCGCTGGTGAGTAGAATTAATTCTTTTCCAGAACCAAAAATTGATTGTCCTTTCGAGGATGTTTACGCTCCTTCTGATGATACATATCTAATCATTGATTATTTCACTGAATGCATCAACGAAAATTATTTTGATGGACTCGATATTAAAAATATTAAAAAAATCTTGGATATGGGAACTGGAACTGGAATAATTGCGTTATTTTTGCGAGAGGTTACAAAAAGAGTTATAAATTTCTCGCCTCAAATCTTTGCTTCAGATATATTAGAAAATGCAATTAAATGTGCTAAATTAAATGAGTCTTCCAATAATCTCGAGAAAAATATCACATTTATACAATCTGATTTATTTAAGTCATTTCCGGCTAATCTAAAAGACTCATTTAATGTTATCATTTTCAATCCTCCTTATTTACCTTCCTTGAGATATAATAATCACGTACAGGTAAAGAAAGGCATTGATAATAGCTGGAATGGTGGAGAAAAGGGATTTGAGATTTTCGTTGAATTTATTTCACAAGCTAAATCTTTTCTTGACTCAAGTCAGAACTTTTACATTTATTATATTAGTTCGAGTGTTGCTAATTTCCAAAATATAATCGAACAAATAGAAAATTGTGGTTTTAAGAATACTATTTTAAAAAAGAAGCATGTTTTTTTTGAAGATATTATTTTGAACCGATTAGAAAAATGATGATATTAAAACGGTCTTCTAGTTCTACGTTTTTCTAACAAGGATACTCCATAACTACTCAAAGTTCGTAACAAATTATTAAGTAGCAAATTTACCTCCTGAGGCTTGAACACAGCCCTTCTATGAGCTTCTATTTGAGGTATAGGTAATCCATAGAATTCATTAAGACTCGATATTGGTAGAAGGATTGAAGATATTAGGTCAGCTTTTTCCGAAGCCTCCTTTAAAGAGTGTTTATCATTCATAAAAAATTCAATCCTACATGGTGTATCGTGTATCGCAGTTTTCAGGTAGAACGCATAAAAACTCTGAGGGAAATAATAAGGAATTTCTTTTTTTATACCTGTGTCTCTAATTTTATCTAGATCTTTTTTACAGTTAAAAATACAACTTCTTTCATATTTTTTTAAAACTCTATTAAATAAATCTAAATCACAAAAATAGTCCATTATCTGACGATAATTAATTTTAATGAAGTCGGTCAATTTCGTAGTATTAGGTTTTAACATCTGGATAGAACTTCTTAATAAATTGGTTAATGCTGAAGTTCTCGTATCCTTTATCGAGCCGATTAGAATAATCCCTCTTTCAATGCAGTTGGAATATAACTTCTTATATTCTTTTAGCAATTTGTCGTACTTTTTAGATATTTCAGAGTCTTTCGCAAAGATTAAATTGATGGGCATGATTACAACGGAACCGTCAATAATGATTAAATCTATATCACTTTTTTTTTCGATTAATTTATTCAAGAGATTGATTTCCATGAATGTCATATCCATCGAAATCTGAGCATCTACTGTATTATCTTCACGATTTAAATAAGTCCCTTGCACATTATAATTATTAAAACCTGTGATGTCAGGAAAATATTCTATCTTAGATGATTGATTTTTATAGAAGTAATATTTTACAGCAATAGCTTTTAAGAAAGAAAAATCAACATTCATGAACTTTTTTACAACAGAACTACCGTCAACACTTACTACATTTAACCCTCTTATATTAGATGCTGTGCCATCCCTCTTTAAAACACTTTCTTTTATATCGTAATTTGGATACCTTAGGAATTCCTTAAAATCTAATGATTCGAGATTACTAAGTAAAATTTTAGTAAATTTTTGTTTTAATTGCTCAATTTCTATATATTCTCGTGCTAAATCTTTTAAATTTATTAAAAGTAGTTGCTCCTTAGTAAATCCTGAAACAATGGAACGCGAGAATGTATTAGAAGGTAGTTGAGATTCTAGATTGCTGTAGTTCAAAGGATTATTCCTAATTGTCATTAAGATTTAAAATAATGTGAGTTAATTATAATAACGATGAGAGATTAAATTTTATAATTTTTTCAATTCGAATCATTAGAATAACGAATAAAAAATGGCTATAGATTTAGGAAAAGATACAATCCTATTGATAAGTCTTTCATTTCTTGAGATTTTGCTAATTCTCATTCCCGCTTTAATAGCTTCAAAAGTAGAAAAAAAATCACTCTTGGATGAATTGAAAGAAATTGGCTTTCAAAGAAAACCCACTACCTTAAGGAAAATGATCCTAAAAGTGGTATCTGGATTAGTGATTGGAATCATTTTCTTTTTCATAAGCGGTTATATCATTTCTTTTTTTGTTAATACCATTGTCCGAGTATTGTTTGGCGCGCAATTTGTGGAGGAAGGAATAAATAATGCAATTTCTACTACTCCTATTAATCCTACAATAATAGAGATAATAATACTTATGGCGATTCAAGTAGTAATTGTTGCTCCATGTGAAGAAGGATTTTTTCGAGGTTTTATTATTAGAAAAAGCAGTAAAAAGATGAAACTGCTTTACTCTCTCATTTTTTCTTCAGTTATCTTTTCTATTTATCACGTTCCACCTTTCCTTGTTCCTTTATCCACGATTGTTACTTTTTTCGGATATTACTTCTCTTTTGGAATCTTTTTATCTCTAACATTCATTCTTTTTAAGAACTCTCTTCTTCCAAGTTCTCTCGCCCATATCACATTGAATATACTCATTCTATTATTTTGAGTTTTAGAGGTTTGTTGCGATATAATGTTTAAATGTATTGAAAGATAAATAAAAACATATATTTAATAAATCTTATAAAGATAAATATAATTAAGTTAAACCTATCAATATAAATTATCTAAGAAATAATTATACTAAATAACCATTAATCAATATGGGTTAAGTATTTTGGCGAGCTACGATTTTACTTGGAAAATCATGATGTTAGGTGATGCAGCAGTTGGAAAAACATCTCTTACCATTAGATACATTTCTGGATTCTTTTTAGAGGATTTAAAACTTACGATAGGCGTAGATTTTTACTCTAAGACCACAAATTTTAACGAAAAAAAAGTAAAATTACAAATTTGGGATTTTGGAGGAGAAGAACGATTTAGATTCCTCTTACATCAATATTGTAAAGGTGCAAACGCTGCCTTTTTCCTATATGATATAACCAATCGTCTTTCATTAGACCATTTGCCAGATTGGACTCAAATTATACGAGAACATGCTGGAGATATTCCTATTATGCTAATTGGGTCAAAAGTTGATTTACAAGAGTTTAGGGCTGTTTCGAGAGACGAAGGGATTTTAGCTGCCAAGAAGTATAATCTATCTTCTTTTATAGAATTATCCTCTAAAACGGGTCAAAATGTTGAGAAAGCGTTTGATGTAATTACCGAAATTCTTTTCGAAAGATATAAACCTAATAATGATGAAGAAAATTCTTTCTAACGAAGAGAAATTGGAAAGAGTTAAGAGAGATATTATTCAATTTAGCTCAAAACTTTATTTATAGAAAAGAGATTCAATTAATTTAATGAATTATGTTTAAGATTAGCCCACTAAATGCCAAATTTGCATTTTATCTGCACCTCTATTATTCCATGCATAATACGGTATTGCTGTAAAAGTTTTACCCTTTGAATCCTTTCCGAAAACGGTATTAATACCACCTAACATCTCTGGTTGGTATTTCACACCCATATTCTGATCCTCTTTAACAGTTAAAGTAAAAATATCGAGATTCTTATTGTCTTTTTGTTCAAAACAGTAAATTAAGGGACCATTGTATATTGCTACTTTACCCCGATTATTCTTGATTCTTTGGTCGCTTTTAACAAAACTTACTTTCATTTTGAATGATAAATCCAGATTATCGTTATTTAACCAGTTTCTTATAATTTCCACATATTTTCCACTAGATAAATCACCATAATACTGTTCACCATTAATTTTTAACTCGGTTTCGATGCTCCAGCTTGGAATTCTAAGGAATATCGAGAATTTTTGACTCTTACTTAAATTGAGTTTAATATTGACATGACCTTTCCATGGAAATCCCGATTTTTGATATATTTTGATCTCATTTGAGCCTAACTCAAAATTAGTATTATTTCCAATATATTGGTGAATCCAGACTCCCTTCTCTGAAATGCTGTAAATATACTTACCTATAGAGTTAATAGTTCGCGCGACGTTAGGGGGACAACACGCACAACGAAACCATTCAAATCTTTTGTCATTACCGCGTGAAACTAATGGATTGTCGTATGTGTATTCAATTCCATCAATT
>JABXKD010000067.1 GCA_013375475.1 Promethearchaeota archaeon | reverse complement strand
CCGAGGTGTAGATCCTGTGGTCATGTACCGTGCAATCATTATAATGAAATTCATGGGAAGGAGATATTAGAATTCTTCTCAAAACCAAATTCAAAATAGTGGGAGCCCTTTCGGGATCGATAGCAATTTTGAATTAAAAGTATAATTTGAGGAGATATTGGAGTTTTTTTAAAACCAAACTTTAAATAACCAAAATTTAGAGGTTTAGATCGCAAATATTAAAAATAGTGGTAGTGATTAATTATGTGCACTTATTTCTTCAAGTGCAGAAGTATAAATAGGTATAATATATATATAAATCATCTTAATGAGATATATTAGGAGTAGATGGTAAATGATATCGTTTGAAACCGAAAGAAATCCTCCCTGGTTTTTCCCGTATATAGAGAATTATTCCCACATTATGTTAGATATGAGATTTAAGACTGAAGATGCTTCAGTTGAGATGTTTAACTTCTCGTTAGACTTAGAAATCCAGGGTTTTGAAGGGCTCTTATTTTATATATACAAACCATCCTTAAATACTATAGAGTTCGATGTTATCGATCATCGTACCGAACTTATCCACACTTTAATGAATTTGTATATTAACGTGAAAGATTACTCCTCTTCAGACTCGTTAGATTTTATCATTATGCCTTTTGGTCATTTTAAGGAAGACCATAAGTTTATCCCGGTGCTTCATAGTGGAAAGATTGAGGCTAATTATCAAGCTTTTACGTGGACTCCTTCGCTATTATTTAAAAACATTAAATCGGTCATTAAAATAGCGAATAAATACGACGAAATCGTTCCAAGGGAATATTTTGATCGATATTACTATCAATTTGACAGCTCTTTTAAAGGGAATAAAACAGAATTTTTGTTTAGTCTTATAAATATTCTTGTTCGCCTCGAAGATATGCCCAACATGGAGCCTATAGTATCAAAGGTCAAATACTTAATCTCAAAAACCAACGAAATGTTATTCGAGCTGTGCCAAAGATCAATCCCATTAGAGATGATAGATCTTTTGAAAGAAATCGAGCGGTTGAAATTTAACGTAGGCAATTTATCGAAGGAAGAGATCTATAACTGGTTGGACGATTTATTGAACCAGTACAGCGACAAGATTTAAATGATCTCTTTTTTATAAAACCTATCTGACTCTGTTGCTCATTAAAAAATAAAAGGAAAGACAACTAGTCTTCTTTCTTGATCTTTTTAATTATAACTAATACTAACGCTACTAAGAAGAAAATTGCCCCGACTATCAAGAACCCGAATTTAATAGTTGCTGATAACGAAGCGATTAATGGTACGAATGATGCAAAATCTGACGGGTCGTTAAGCATGATTAACAAATTAATATTTTCAATTAAATCAAAAATTCCTGCTACTATGGGTGTTAAGCTCATATACAATCCGATGGTTGCGATTCTATCTTCTAGCCTTCTCGAAAAGTACACTATCAAAGCAAAAAGAGGTACAACGTAGCCGAAAATGTAAAGAAAATCCCAATATACTCCTGCTGCTTGTAATTCCATACCTAAAGGCCCCCATGTGAAGAAAATCGTTAAAATTTGCTCTTTAGTCCACGCAAATTCGAAATCCAAGATACCATATATATAAACAGCTGTTGACATGGGCTCAAAAATCACAATATTGATTGTTAGAAGAATTATAACTCCTATTGCTGCGCCTATTAGGAGTATTAAATCACTGGGAGTTTTTTTTAGTTTATCTAAAATCATACTTTTACACTTAAAATTATGATATTCTGTTAAGATAAATTATTACGCTAAGTTATATAAAGGGTTCGAGTAAAATAAATAGAGATTAATGATCACTAACCAACCATAATCATTAATTTTTTTTAGGCTAGAATATTTAAGAGTATAGTTAAAATCGTTTTGCTAAAAAATTATGTGTCTCGCTATACCTGGTAAAATAGTTAAAATTGACGGAAATTCTGCACTTGTTGATTTCGATGGAATACAGCAAGATGTCATCATAGCTTTAGTGTTAAATCCTGAAGTTGGAAAATATGTTATTGTTCACGCTGGTTATGCTATTGAGCAAATGGACGAGAAAGAGGCAATAGAAGCGATTGAGCAATGGAAAGAAATCGCAAACGATCAAAGCCTTGATTTGTCTGATATGTTATAACTAGTATATCTAAAAAAAATAGACTATTTCTTCTTTTGGTTAGTAGTTGATAGTACTAAATACCACGCATTAGAGAAAATCGCAATAGCTATGAAAAACAACATAATAACATCAAGAACTAAGTTCGGATTACCGAACATTTCAAAAACAAACGCCGAAATCAAGCATAACATCCCTAAGACCAGTAAATTTTCTTTTTTCTTCACCATCTTGATTCATCCCTCCTTTTAGTAATTTTCATAATTTTTGGATTGCTCCAATCCACATAACAAAATTAGCTTATAAATTGCTTAGATATATAGTCTATATATATTGTGTTTTTGATGCTAAACGAGAAAACTTGGGAGGTTTAGAATACCTCTACTAAGCTATAAATCAAATAGTTCTAATTTGAGTTTCTTTAATTTGCTATATAGACTTTTAACGGAGTTAATAGCTTTTGAATTGGGGTTAAAATCTATTGGAGAAATACCTTCAAGATCAGCTTTCCCAATTTCAAGATCGTAAGGAACAGAATGATACAATGGGACCTTCCATGATTTTATTCGATCATTGATGATATCTATTTGCGAATCATCTATTACTTTATTAGCAACGAGATAGATATTTATAACTCCTAATTTTTTCGATAATTCTATTATTTTTAAGGAGAGATCTAAGGATTTCTGGGATGGTTCAGTAACTACTAGCATAACATCGATTCCTTTGGCAGTCCCGCGCCCTAAGTGTTCTAAACCCGCTTCGAAATCGACCACCACAACTTCGTCTCTTTTCACAAAAAGATTATATAACAATGTTCTTATTAATGCATTTTCAGGACATAAACAGCCAGTAGCCGGTTCTTCAATACCTCCAAGCACTAAAAGCTGTAAGTCGTCTGGACCTGTAACTTTGAACCTATCAGGAATATCAGATACTTCTGGGTTGATGTTATAAGCTCCAGAACCCGCACCCTTCACTACCGTGCGTTCCATAATCATTTCTTTCATTTCCGATATCGGAACGATCTTTGATTTAACTTCTTCTTCAATTCCCAGCGTATAACTTAAATTCATTGCCGAATCGTTATCGATTGCTAACACTTTAAAACCATCCTTAGCAAATAACCGGGCTAAAGTCCCGGAAACTAAGGTTTTACCAACCCCGCCCTTACCAGACACTGCGATTTTTATAATTAATCCCCTTTAATTACTATTCTTTAATATAAATTATTATAGTAAGGGTATAAAATCTTGAGATTTATTTCTGTAAACGCCTATAAATAAATAATTATCATTAATAAGAAATTTACTGAAATATTAATATTCTATTACTCTAGAAGGCATTTTAGCAATTAAAGTAGTATTAGCAGGTTTTACTCATAAATTGCATTCTTTTGGATATTTTCATCATTTCCCTAAAAATTTTAGAGTTTTCTTCTTGATCTTTACACGCGACCAATTTATCGTTTAAAATCTTGATTTTTGAGATTGATTCGGTGAATTGTTTAGGAGGATTTATTTGATAATGATACACTAACTTTCCGTTGTCTTTGCTCTCAATATAAACCCATTTATTATCTTTTTGAGACCAATTCCATCTGTTAACAGTTAGTTCCCTTACCATGTTATTCAATCGTTGAAAGATAGTTTAGATTAGATAGAAAACATGTAAATATTAGCTTATACCTTATCCTTAATTATTGTTTTATTCGAATATAATTTTTTATAAAAAAAGCTATTAACGGAATAATAAAAAAAATTATTGGATATTTAACTTACAGATCATTTCTACAGCAGCTTCTCGAACGTCAGGATCTCCATCTTCTTGAAGAATTTTCAATATCTCAGCGGATTCGTGAGTTTCAAAATTGCGTAAAGCTTTTATTAGGTAAAGTTTAACAATCCAATCCTCATCTTTTACAAGTTCTTTTAATTTATCAAATATTTTAGGACCTCTAATTGCGCTTAGTATCTTTATGGCGTAAGTTCTAGAATCTCTATTAACGCTCTTTAAATCTTCTATAAGTTGATCCACGATTAACATCTTATAATCATTAGAGAGCATTTTATACATCTTAAAAAATAATGTGGGGGGATAGTTCTCAAAAACAGTTTGCTTAGGAATAGTTACAAGTTCAACGCGATCCTCTATAGTGTCTTCTAGAACTTTTAATTCTACAATTAAATCGCTTAGTTGTTTATTAGCAGTTTCTATCTTCTGCAATTTAAGATTTAAGGTATTTAACTCTTCGTCTCTTTCTAAAGCTTTCTGTCGAAGATCGTCTAATTTTTGGTCTTCAAATTTAGCTTTTTCCTCCAATTTATTTTCGATATCTTGATTCCGTTGTTTTAAGTTTTCGATAACGATAATGTTAGTACTAATTATATTTTTCAATTCATTGTTCTCTACTTCTAAATCGAATAAGTTTTGATTAGTTTCTTCATAGCCTGCGCTTTTATCAACTTCTTTAAACTGTTCTTCTTGCAGTCGTACTGTTTCTTCTAATTTTTGTTGAAGGTAATTGACTTTTTCGTGATATTGATCGTTATCAAATGTCAGTTGGTCTAGAATTTTATTTACTTCGTTTAATTCATGAAAATATTGGTTTTTTATATCTTCACTTTCTTGCTCTCTCCTTTTTAGATCTTCGATCTCACGCCTTGAAGATTCGATTTGTACGCGATTGATTGCATTTTCTTCCGTTAATTTAATAATTAGCTTTTTTGCATCTATAAGTTCAGGACTTTCTTCTCCAACTTTATATGTTACCTCCTCTTTTCCGTTCTGCAATTCCTTAATTGCCTTATTTAAGTCTTCAACTTGTTTTCTATAGCTTTCGTTTTCCTCCGTTAATTGGACAATCTCTTTGTTAGCATAAATCAATTCTTTGTTATCGTCTTCAAACTTTTGTGTATTATCCAGCTCTGAAGAAATATCGGTGATAGTTTGTTGTAGAATCTCAATATCTTTATCTTTCTTTATTATGTCTTGGCGTTGTTCCGTTACTAAGTCTTTTAACACGGAAATATCTTCGGGAATGTTATTATTCGAAATTTTTGATTTTTGGTTTTCGATAATTTTTCTCTGTTCGCTTACTGTAAAATTAAGACGCTGTACTTCCTCTTTCAAATGTTTAATCACAATTTCTAAATCAGAGTGCGCTTGGTTCGCAGAGTCGACCGAGTCTATTAAATCTTTAATGTCTTTACTCATTTTAAACGCAACCTAATGTTCTAATATGAATTATTAATAAAGCCATTTTCTAATAAATCTTTTGATCGTAAGCTTTAAAAAACATTCAAGATTTGTATTTCAAATAATAGATAAAGGATTAAAATTATTAAAAAAAATACATAAACGATTAAAAGTTGGGGTTGGTAATTATAGAGGACGAAAGTGTATATAATGAAAATAAAATTAGAGAAGAAGACGAAGATGAGGATGATTGGGACGAGGACGACGAAAATGAGGAAGATTATGATGACTATAACGATGGTGATTGGGACGAAGAAGATGAGTAACTTACCTTTTGATCGTAATCTTTAAAAAACATTAGTGCTTTTTATTTCAAATAATATACAATAGATTAAAAAAAAACAAAAAAAATAATTAAAATTACATAGATAATCAAATCAGGGGTTGGTTATTATGGAGGATAAGAATTTTTTTAATAAATTTAAAGTTAGAGAAGATGTAGATTTAGAATATGAATACGACGATGATGACGATTGGGACGATGAATATGACGATGATGACGATGACAACGAATTTGACGACTATAATGATGGCGAATGGGATGAAGATTCTTATTAACTCACATCTTTAACTTTTCTAACTTAAAAAAAAAGAAAAATAAATTATTAAAAATCGATAAAAAAGAAATTGGTTAGAGCTATTAAATAATTTCAACTTTCTTTATTTTATCTCCTTTTCTTATAGCATCTACTACAGCTTGATCTGCGGGACTCGTAACTTCTCCAAAGATTGTATGCTTATTGTTCAAGTGTGGAGTGGGTACGTGAGTAATAAAAAACTGCGAACCATTCGTGCCCGGACCAGCGTTAGCCATTGCTAAAATACCAGGTTTATTGAAGACTTTTCCTGATTGAAATTCGTCAGCGTAAGGATACGACATATCTCGTCCTTGAAATGGAAATGAATTTACACCAACTGCTGTAGGCCCTCCCATACCGTTACCAAGAGGGTCACCTCCTTGGATCATGAAATTATCTATTACTCGATGGAAAACGATCCCGTCGTAAAACCCTTTTTTTGCTAAAAATAAAAAACTCGAAACCGTTAAAGGCGCTTCGTTGTCGAATAACTTAAAGTTAATGTCTCCTTTTGTAGTAACAATTTTTACATTTGTCATAATACGTCTAGTGTGGTATTATAAAAAAGGATTTTCACATTTTTAAGGTTCGAATTGATTGGACATATCTAGTAACGCTTTATAAAAGTTAAGTTAAAATAATATTATATTACAAAAAGCTATCTAATTTAATTACCTTAAGAATGATTTAGTATGAAATATAAAGATAAGAGTTCTGGTCTAATTATATGATTCTTTGGTAGTATTTTATGAACTATATGTAGCTAGTCTTATATGTAAAAATTACTCTTTTTCAATCTTTTTAATTGATTTTCTAATCCTTACTTTTGGTAACCCATCCATCAATTTAAAAAAATTATTTAAACCATTTTGATCCAAATTGTATTTAATTGAACTAAAACCACTACAGATAGCCCAGTTAAAAGGAGTAGGGCAATTTTTACAGGCTTTATAAAAACTGAATACATGATGGAAACTAAATAGAGATAAAAGACACCCTAAGAGTATTAGAAATATTGTGTACTTAGAATTTAGACTTAAGGGTAAGTTAAGTATCCACCAGAATAGAAAGGAAGAACCTATTCCAAGAAGATGTATATGTTCAAACGATTACTGATCGTACTACAAATGATGGTAGGTATTTATGGCATCTTTTATCAGATGTAAGCCTTTCTAACTTTTACCAAATAAAAATTAGTGATGCCGACTATCTCTCGGCATTCAGCTTCAGTAAAGCCTACTTTAAAGTAGAGCAACAACAATTTCCAACTTTTGGTTTATTAATAATTGTTGGAATTGGAGCAGTCTCTATTCCGTCTTTATATGTAGTAAGAAAACGCTTAAAAAAGAAGAAAAAACGCGAATAAGTATTCATTTTACCTAAATTGCGGAGCTTTCAACACTTATTGTTTAATTCTTAGAAAATGGTTTTTAAGCTAAAAATAAGAGGATGTAGATTAGATTTAGATTCTTATGCAAAAAATATAAAAACTTTTAAACCAATAGTAATAAAACTCTGTAAGGAATAATCTTAAAATCAACTAGCGTTCGTTCAATAATGGCCCAAAATAACGATATATCTTTCTTTTTTAACCCGAAAAGCATTGCAGTCGTTGGAGCGAGTGGTACTCCTGGTAAAGTGGGATACAATGTATTGAAAAACATTATTGAATCGAAATTTTCTGGTAGATTATACCCTATTAATCCTAAAGCGAGTGAAATATTAGGAAACAAAGCTTATAAGAGCGTTCTAGATGTTCCAGAAGAGATCGATATAGCGATATTCGTTATTCCAGGAAAAGTTGTAAATAAATCTGCTGAAGAATGCGGAAAAAAGGGGATTAAAGGATTGGTCATTATTACTGCCGGTTTTAAAGAAATCGGTGGCGAAGGAATTACACGAGAACTGGAATTAATTAAGGTCGCAAAAAAGTATGGAATGAGGGTCATTGGACCAAATTGTTTAGGATTTATTGGGATTAATTATAACGGCTCATTTGCTGCTAACACGCCTAAAAAGGGTGAGATTGCGATGATATCTCAATCTGGAGCTATGCTTACTGGAATGATGGATTATTCTATGGATCAAGCTTTTGGTTTTTCGTGTAACATAAGTTTAGGTAATAAAGCCGACATCGACGAAGTTGATTTTATTGAATATCTTGCAGACGATCCAAATACTAAAGTTATTTTAAGCTATTTAGAGAGCATTGAGGATGGTAAAAAGTTTTTAGAAGTAGTCTCAAGAGTAGCGCGAAAAAAACCAATAATTATATTAAAATCAGGCGTTAGTGCGGCTGGTGCTAGAGCAGCTTCGAGTCACACTGGTGCTCTAGCTGGTTTGGATATAGCGTATGAGTTAGCTTTCGATAAATGTGGAGTTTTAAGAGCAAATACGATCGCAGATCTCTTCGACTACGGAGAAATCTTCTTATTCCAACCGATTCCCCAAAAGAATTCTTTTGCAATAGTCACTAACGCTGGTGGCCCGGGTATAATAGCTACAGATGCGTTTGAAAGAGTAGGATTGAAATTTACTCAATTTTCTGAGCCTATATTACATATGTTACGTGAAACCTTGCCGGCAGAAGCAGCTATTTTTAATCCTATTGACATCATAGGTGACGCTTCTCCTGAGAGATATGAATTCACCATAGAGACTATTTTTGGATTAAATAAGCATAATACTCTACAAGCTCCTGACGAGGATGATATCACAACTTATGGTGCCCTTATTATTATGAGCCCACAAGCTCAAACGCACCCAATTCAGGTCGCTAAATTAATTCACAGAATCTCATCTAAATCCTTATTAGATAAACCAATCGTTACGGCACTCGTAGGTGGAGTTTCAATGGTAGAGGCTACAAAATATTTAAAGCAGAATCATATTCCATGTTATCGATTTCCCGAAAGGGCTGCAGAAGCTCTTAAAGCTATGGTTAAATATAATGAATTTCAAAATAGAGCCCCACTCGATAAAATAGAGATTCCAAAATTTAAAGTTGAAAAAAAAAGAGTTCGCGAGATATTCGATAATGTTAGACTAGAAGGGAGAACAGTATTGCTAAGCCACGAAACTAGCGAAATTTTTGATAATTATGGCATAAAATCTCCTAAATCTCGATTAGCAAGAACACCGACTGAAGCTAGTAGAATACAAAAAGAATTAGGCAAATCTGTTTTGAAGATTGTGAGTCCTCAAATAATTCACAAAACAGATGTGGGCGGAATTTTCCTAAACATTGAATCAGAACAAGACGCATTTGAAGCGTATGTACAAATTCTCGATAATGCTAAGAGGTTTGGACCTCAAAACGCCCTTATATTCGGCGTAGAAGTCCAGGAGATGATTGATTTTAAGCAGCAAACTAAAGTTAATGAAATAATCATTGGTATGAGCAAAGATCCACAGTTTGGTCCATTGATTATGTTTGGAACGGGAGGGATTTACGCTAATTTCATGAAAGATGTGTCATTTGCGCTATCCTATAACTTTTCTAAAGATTACGCAAAGAAGTTGATTGAAAAAACTAAGATTTTTAGTCTTCTACAAGGTGTTCGAGGCGAGCCTTCCTCAGATATTGATGCGATCATAGAAGTTTTATTACGCCTTGCTCAATTAGTAAACGATTTTCCAGAGATTGTAGAGTTAGATATAAATCCACTTCTATCGTTTGTAAAGGGTTATAGTGCAGTAGATATTAAGATAACAATATCACGATAATGGTAATTATTGAGATAATATAAATTAAAATAAGAATAAAATGAAATAAGTGAACAAAATGGTAAAAACACTTTATTTATGTTCTTTGCAAGAACGAGTAGGAAAAAGTTTTCTTTCAATTGGTTTTATTCAAAAATTAAAAAAAGAGGGTAAGAAATTTGCTTACTTTAAACCAATCGGATGCCCAAAGGGTGCGTTTAGTTCAAAATCTGATAAAGATATTGATTTTATTTTGAAGACTGTATACAAAGATAAAGATTCCTACGATATGGTTTGTCCGATCTCGATTCCAGATACCTATTATATTGATTTAATAGATGCTGACAAGAAATTAAAATATTTAGATGAGATTAGGGCAGTCTACGAAGAGATTTCTAAAGATGTTGATTATGTGTTAATCGAAGGAGCACCATCAATAAGAAAATTCGTGAGAGTTGGTATCGATGATGTGAGCATAGCAAAGTCGTTAGGAATTAAAGATTTGATATATGTATCCTCCGAATCCTCTGATATGTGTATTGATAACATTTTCTTTACTAAAAACTATTTTGAATTTCGAGAAGTTAACCTTTCAGCAATCATCTTTAATAAAATCGATTTTGAATATATACCAAGAATAAAAGAGCTACAAAAAGAACACATTGATAAATATAACATTCCTGTTTTAGGGATAATTGAAAGAAGCATCGACCTATTCTCACCTCGAGTAATGGAAGTGCTAGAAGCTATAGGTGGGGAATTGATTAACGAAGCAGCTACAACGGGATTGAGTAATACAGTCGAAACAATCATCATCGGGGCTATGAACGCTCAAGCGGCGTTGAAATATCTAAGACAAGTTAGAAAAGCTGCAGTAATTACCGGTGGAGACAGGGCAGATCTTGCTTTAGTAGCCCTTAACGAAGACGTATCGGTACTCATTCTAACGGGATTCATTCAACCTGACGCTAAAGTCGTAAGAGTGGCTAACGAAAAGAAAATTCCTATTATCTTAAGCCCATCGGATACATACACTACGATGAGAAATCTGGAGCGATTAAAACCAGGGATACAAGAAGACGAAATTCAAGCTGTTCTAGAGTTAATGGAGAGTCAAATTAATTGGGAATTCTTGTTAAAGAAATAAAAAAAAGAGTATAATATAAAATTATTCTTGATACTCCTAAGTTAAAGCCAACCAGATAAGAATCAGTGTTAATATCGCAGGTAGAGCGAATAGCACAAAAATAATTCCAGTCACTCCCAGAACTAATCCTGCAATTGCCATACCCCTGGAATCCTCAGAAATAATACCGATTATCCCAAAAACTATTGCTGCAATCGGTAGGTATAATTCTCCAAAAGGCAAGAAAAATACTAAAAGCCAGCCACCCAGAAGTCCTATTAGCCCAAAAACTAAAGCAAAAGTACTAAAAATTTTTCCCATTTTATTCACTTATTTCCCATTTATTATTATCTTTTTTTGAAATATCTGATTATTAATGAAGAGGACTTCCATAAAAAAGTTTGTAAAAATTATTGTGATAAAGATGTTACTGGAAGACTCAAATTGATTGGGAGTGCCTGTTAAAGAAATAAAAATAAAAAAAAAAATTTAAAAAATTTAAAAAATTTTCCTCCTCCCTAAGGTATTAGGGCGAAGAAGAACATAAGTATTAGTATAGGTATTACGAACCATACAAATACTATTGCAATGCATCCAAGAACTAATCCCGCAATAGCCATTCCTTTACTGTCGTCTACAATAATCCCGATAATTCCAAAAACAATAGCCGCTCCAGGAATATAGAATCCACTATAAGGAAGATTAAAAGGGATGAAAAGGAATATAATCCATGCAAAGAAACCCAATATTCCAAAAATTAAAGCTAAAATACCAAAAGTTTTTCCCATTTATTACACCAATTTTTTATTTTTTTTTTTAAGATTTATTAGACTTATATATAACTAATTAGATGAGGATGTATAAAAGCGTTAGTAAAAAAATTAGATAGAATTGTTAATTATTTGGTGAAGCTAAAAAGAAATCTAGGTAAGAGAAAATAAAAGTTGCTAGAAATGGCATCTACTAATCGATTTTCAATCCTTTAATCGGCTTATGTGAGCGAGGAGGGCAACGTTTATAAGTAATATTGGGATATCCAATTGTAAAAGCTCCTATATGTTTCCCTCTTATACCTGCTAATTTCATTACTTTTTTATTATCAAGAGATGCGATCTGAGCCCATCCATTCCAACATGTCCCCAATCCAAGTGATTGGGCTGCTAGTCTTCCGTATGTTATTATTATACCTATGTTGTGGTCTGCAAGTTGCATATCTAATAGCGAATATACAAATATAACATGAGGTGCATCAAAGAATACGGGAATGTCATAATACTTTTTTCTGATATTAAAACTTTCCTCATATTTATCTTTCATTCCAGGATCTTGTAATAGCGTTTCAATTACTGCATCTGAAATATTCTTCAATTTTTCTCGATCCGAAATAACTACATATTTCTCGTATCGTAGATTACTCCCGGTAGGTGCATATTGCATTATATCTAATACTTGCTTTAATATCTCTTTCGGAACTTCTCTTTTTTTATAATGTCGAATTGAACGATGAGCTCTTATAAACTTATACAAACTTTCATAAGGTACGATTTTTTCTAAGTTTTCAATACCATCAAAAGTAAAAACATCATCCCCGAAATCTTCATATAATATTGCATCTTCAGGGCAAACAGCTATACAATGTCCACATAAACTGCATGTGCCGTCGATATCTTCGAAATGAACCCTACTTTTCGACTCATCTAAGAAAAAGCGTCTAGGACATTCTTGTATACACATTCGACAGCTATTACATTTTTGGTAATCAATTCCGATAATAGGCATGATTTTCTTTTCCAAAATAAGAGTTGTTATTAATCAATATATATGATTAATTGATATAGGGAAGTAGGGCATTTATAATTTAATGTTCAGAACTCCTAAGAATCTTCAATCTTAAAATTGATTTGGAAATAGTTTTTAAATCAATAAAAAATAGTAAATTTATGATAAGTGACTTTTATGTAAAACTAGCAAAACTAGCAGTTAAATATTCTGTAGAAGTTAAAAAAGGCCAACGGGTGTTAATAATAGGACCAACGATAGCTGAAGAACTTTTTCAAGCTATTTACATTGAAGTTCTAAAAGCCGGTGGTCATCCCTTATTAATGCCCAAAATCGAAGGAACAGAAGAATTACGTTACAAACATGGTTCTGAAGATCAGCTTTTTTATTATGACGACGTCTTGAAAAAGATTGATAAGGAGTTTGATTGCTTTATTTTTATTTCTGGAGATTATAATCGGAAAAAACTCTCCTTAGTAGATTCAAAATTAATCGCTAAGGTCAAGGGGTCACCTTCTAATAAAGAGTCTTCAACGATATTTATGAACCGCGCTGCTAGCGGAGAAATGAAATGGGTGGTTGTTCCTTATCCCTGTCATTCTTTTGCGCAAGAAGCAAACATGGATTTATTTTCTTATTCAGAATTTGTTAAAAAAGCGTTATTTTTAGATAAAGAAGACCCCGTTAAGGAATGGAAGGAAATGGAGAAAAAACAAGAAAAAATGATTGAATATTTGATTGAAGTTGATATTATTCACATTTTAGGTGAGGATACAGATTTAAAGTTTTCAGTGAAGGGCAGAAAATGGTATAATGCTAGTGCTCAGGTCAACTTACCTGATGGCGAGGTTGCTACAGGTCCTTTGGAGAATTCTGTAAATGGACATATAAGATTCACTTATCCTGGAATTTACCAAGGAAAAGAAATCGAAAACATTTATCTAGAATTTACAGATGGGAAAGTAACAAAAGCTACAGCAGATAAGGCTGAAGAACTGCTTCACGAAATAATAGCAATTGAAAACGCGAATATAATTGGTGAATTTGCTATCGGAACAAACTATGGAATAACTGATTTTACCAAGAATATGGCTTTTGACGAGAAAATCGGAGGTACGATGCATTGTGCACTAGGCGCTGGATTTCCGGAAACAGGATCAAAAAATCAAAGCGCAATTCATTGGGATATTCTTAAGGACATGACACCTCCCGGATCAAAAATTATTGCAGATGGAAAAGTTATTTACGAAGAGGGTCAGTGGAAAATTTAAGCATGGAAGATCGCAAAACATGACTCAACTGGAGAATGTTTTTTAAAGTTTCAAGAATTTTAACAAGGTATGATTACTGAATTTTATGAAAAATTAGCGAAACTAGCAGTTAATTACGCTCTAGATGTTAAGAAAGGGCAAAGAGTAGCGGTTGTTGGGCCTTCCATTGCCGAAGGCCTATTTCAAGCGATTTACGTTGAAGTTCTAAAAGCTGGTGGTCACGCACTAGTAGTACCTCAGATCGAAGGAGCGCAAGAATTGCTTTATAAATACGGCTCTGAAGAACAACTGTTATATATTAACGATGCCCAGAAAATAGTTATTAATGAATACGATTGCCTTATCAGTATATTTGCGGATTACAATCCGAAAAAACTCTCATTAATTGACCCAAAAATAATCGCTAAAGTGAAAGGTTCGCCCGAAAATGCTAAGTTAATGATGACCTACATGAAACGATACGCCGATGGAGAACTAAATTGGGTGATAGTTCCTTTTCCTTGTCATTCTTTTGCGCAAGAAGCAGAAATGGATTTATTTTCTTACTCAGAGTTTGTTCGAAAAGCGCTACAATTAGATAAGGAAGACCCAGTTAAAGAATGGAAGGAAGTGGAAAAAAAGCAAGATAAAATCGTAGAAATCTTAGATAAAGTAGACAAGATTCAAGTACTAGGCGAGGATACTGATCTAACGCTTTCAGTAAAAGGAAGAAAATGGATAAATTGCTGCGGACATAACAACTTGCCCGATGGAGAGGTATATACTGCTCCTCTAGAAGATTCGGTGAATGGACATATAAGATTCACCTATCCTGGCATCTATCAAGGAAAAGAAATCGAAAATATCTACTTGGAATTCAAAGACGGGAAAGTGATAAAAGCTATAGCCAATAAAGCCGAAGATTTACTACAAGAAATAGTTGGTATAAAAAATGCTGACACGCTTGGCGAATTTGCTGTCGGAACTAATTATGGCATTACTAAATTTACGAAGAATATGCTATTTGATGAGAAAATAGGGGGGACGTTACACTGCGCTTTAGGTGCAGGACCACCCGAAACGGGATCAAAAAATCATTGCGCAATTCATTGGGATATTCTTAAGGATATGACGCTTCCAGATTCAAAAATCATTGCTGATGGCAAAGTTATCTATGAAGAAGGCCAGTGGAAAATCTAAACAAAACTAATTTTTTCTTTCATTTTATCGTTCTTAATAAAACTTTTAACTCAATATTCTCTTTAAATCTTTAATAAATAGATTTATTCTTAAGAATTTTGCCTCAAGCAGAAGAAAGTCTTACTGAACAACCCCGGAGGTTTTTAAGTATCGATATTTTTAGGGGATTGACGGTTCTTCTTATGGTTGTTGTTAATAGTATTCAACCCTTTGATAACGTACCCGCATGGACAAAACATGCTGGAGATTATGGTCTGACATATGTTGACTTAGTAGCACCTTTTTTTGTATTTATGTTAGCACTTACTTTTAATACTTCCTATAAGCAACGCGTCCAGAAGGAAGGAAAGAAAAAAGCGTGGTTAAGATATATTCGCAGATTTTTGATATTTATAGGTATAGGTTTAATATTAACTATTTATATCGATGTAAATGAATTTTACTTTCGATGGGGAACCCTCCAAGTTCTAGGGACATCAGGTTTAATGTTATTACCATTACTCGGTTTAAAACCATATATAAAATTAATTTTTGCTATAGCTTTTATGAGTTTACATCAATTTCTTCTCTTCACACCAGTTAACATTCTAATTTATGAATCGATAGAGGGTGGAATCTTAGGTATTTTTTCCTGGGGATCAATGATGATTTTATCTTCTTTCCTTGCTAAAGGTTTAGATAAAGAAAAGGAATATGTCAGAAAACACTTCTTATTTGGAGGACTTATTTGCTTGATATTTGGGATTGGATCTGCTTTTTTCCTTGGAATAAGTAGAGCTTATATTTCATTGCCCTACATACTAATTTCTGTGGGAATTGCTTCCGTATTTTACTGCTTCCTGTATTATATATACGAAATTTGGTGCACTAATTATAGCTTCGCAAAAAAAGAGAGAATTTTCAGTGCCATAGGGAAAAATGCGTTTATTTTTTACTTAATTCACATCGTAATTGCATATGTTATCTTTACAATATTCCCATTCGATACACCAAGTATAATTGTCTTCCTTTTTGTATTCTTACATGCTGCTTTCATTTGGATTACAGCATATTACTTAAACAAAATGAAAATTTTTATTATTATATAAGTTTGAATATCTTCCCGAAGCACTCATTATGTAATAAAGCTTATAATAAAGGATTGCATAGTTGTTATTTGCACACTTTTGTAAAAATACCTAAAGCGAAATAAAATGAACATTTTAGAGGAACAATTTCTATTATTTGAAATAGATGAGGAAAACGAGGATTTTAGAGAAGTCAAAGATTTTGATGGCGCTATTCATACAATTTTTAATCTTTTCTCAATTTTCATAGTTGTAGATCCTCTAAATAAAGAAATTTGGATGTGGATAGGCGAGAACGCGAGTATAAGAAAAAAATTTATTGCTACTCAGAACGTACCTAATATCCGAGATAAATACGGGATAGATTTTAAAATTGTGACGGTGGACGAAGGAAATGAGCCACCTAAGTTTAAAGAGATTGTAGGTTTGTAACAATTATTTTTCTCTAAAGTGTTCGAAAAATTTCGTAAGGGCGAGTATCATAATATGTAGATGTTATTTTAGTACTGCGGCGATATATACAAATTAGCGCGAAAAACAATATGAAGAAGACGAACCACCCGAATTTAAAGAGATCGTGGGCTCATGATAAAATCGCTTCAAAATACAATAGTATTAAATATTTACTGCGATTAATTTCCATTTAGGTGGTTCTTATTAAGAAAAGTTACAAAGTAAGTGTTATTGTTATTATAGCTATAAGTTTGATTTTAGTAATTACTATCTCCCTAATAGTTCTAAATCTATCGCAAAAGCCTAGCTTTAATCAAATCATAATAGATAATAATTATCAAGAAGCCGGGCGAATTTTTGGGGCTGATGTCGATAACGATGGAGATATTGACGTGATTTCAGCGTCTCACGGATTAAATCAAATCTCTTGGTGGGAAAATACAGATATGAGTTTTACAAAACATTTTATCGCGAATAGTTTTATTAACGCTTTCTTCATTAATATCGGTGATGTTGATAAGGACGGTGATATAGATGTTCTAGGAGTAAGCGATTCTGGTGATGAACTTGCGTGGTGGGAAAACAATTACACCGTTTTCATTAAACACACGTTAGCGCTATCTTATGAGACGCCTACAGGTATAAATTGTTTTGATGTAGATCTTGACAACGATATTGATATTATAAGCACTGGCGCCCAAGAAGTTACGTGGTGGGAGAATAATGGTAATCAAACCTTTACAGAACACGAAATTTCGCTAGGATACCCAGAAATTTCTGATGAAGGGCACGCTTCAGTTTTCGCAGCTGACTTAGATAATGATAACGATGTAGACATCGTAACGGGGTCTTCATCTTCAGTTCAAATAGGTGAACTTTGTTGTTGGGAAAATAATGGAACTGAAAGCTTTTCAAAAAAACAACTTTCAGTAAATTACGGAAGAATTCACGAACTTTACTCCGTCGATGTAGATAAGGATGGAGATCTTGATATTGTTAGCAATTCCGCTACCTTAGATACCGTTGATTGGTTTGAAAACTTGGGAAACTTAACATTTGCTAAGCACTTAATATCTTCTAATTTTGGTGGACCAAATAGTGCGTTTCCAATTGACATTGACAACGATGGAGATGTCGATATTATTGGTGCAGCTCTGTTAGCCGATAAAATCAGCTGGTTTGAGAATAACGGATTTCAAGAATTTACTGAACATATTCTAACTAGCAGTTTTAATGGTGCTTCAAGTTGTTCTGCAATAGATCTCAATGGGGATTCGAAAATAGATATTTTAACAACAGCTTGGGATGCTTCTGAAGTCGTAGCTTGGATACAATCCTAAAAAAAAATTCGTGAAATTAATCTTTCACGATCAAAATAATTAGCATTCTTACTGCAACGCATTATAAAGCGTTTCGGCAATAGTGTAAAAGGCATTTTCAACATTTTCACCTGTTAAAGCAGAAGTCTCAATGTATTCCAGATTAAGGTATCTTGCAAGATCAGAACCTTTTTCTCCTATGCCAGCAGGATCATGGACTAAATCTTTTTTATTTCCAATAACAAAACCAGTTAAGACCGGTCTGTCTTTTAATTGGTTTTGTATGTCTAAATACCAATTCGAGACGCTTTCTAGCGAGTTTGGTTTTGATAAATCGAATATGAGGAATAGACTGTCAGATCCTAAGTAAAATTGTTGTCTCATAGTTTGAAACTTCTGTTGACCAGCGATATCCCATAGTACTAATTGTACGTAAGAATCTTTTATCTGAAAAATCTTATCCGAAACATGAACTCCAAGCGTTGGAATATAATGCCTTCGAAATGCATTGTTAGTAAATCTTAATATCAAAGAGGATTTACCAACCGAAGGATCGCCACAGATAATTATTTTGAATTTATAGTTAATTAAGTTTGCATCTTTGATTTCTTGATCAGGAAAAGCTTTAGCGCTTTCCTCTGCGATCTCGTTATTCTTAAACTCGTTTAAAAATTGGTTAATAATAACGGAAAACTGAGTCAAAACATCTATGTAATTCTCCCTAGGCGTTTTCGCCTTTTGTAAAGTTGCAATTTTATCAGCTACTTCTTCAAATGGGGAATCGAAATAATTCAGATATTTGTAAAATATAACGTCATCAGATTCCTTAAATAATAAGGTAATTGCTCCTTGTCCAATCCCTCCTCGTCTGGCTTCCTCGTTCCATTTGACATATTTAATCAAACCTTTTAATTTTAATGAAGGGAATGGAAGAATAACTAATGATTCTGGAACAAGCCCACTCTCTCCTGAAAGAACTGTAATTGTTTTAACACCAATATGAAGTCTACTGGTTTGTGGTATTTCACCTAGCCATACAAATGGATTTGGACCAACTTCCTCATCTAATTCAGTGTATAATATTCCTTTAATTAGTTTTGCTTCCATAGTCAAGCAGTCTTAGTCTAAACATAAAGTTGAAAATTTCTTAATATAATTAAAAAATTAGAAATATAAATATTAACGCTTTTCAGATTTAAAATAATTATATAAATAAATTCATTTCAACCTAAACTCAAATGAATGGGAAAGGGGGGAATTGAACCCCCGACCGCTCAGTTCCGAACCGAGATTAACGCTGAAACCTAATAGTTTCAGTATCATTCCAAGCTAGACCACCTTCCCGATATAAAATCGATAGCTGAAAATCGAAATTACTCACTAATAATATAAATAGAATAAATTAAAAAGATTTATTGTTAGTCTTTTATATTTTCTAACAAAGAAATTATCCGATATATTGTTGTACGTGAATGGAACGGAATATTTGCATCTTGAGACAAATCTGTGATCATATACATAACGTTACTCGCAAGAACTGCTGGTGTATCGTCCTCACGCTGTAATTCATCTATACCTTTTTGAGCTACGCGTTTGATGTTTCTTGGAACTCCTCGGTCTTTGATCATGCCATTTAATAAATAATCGACTTTTTCAAACGTATCAAGTATTTCTTCTGTAAATTCATCTCCCCTTGGCAATTTTCTCCCACCAGAGTATTTGTTTAGATAAAAAATTAATATAAAAACTCAGTTACTTGTTTTTTTTGAATATTCATTGAAATTTAATTTTTTTGATTTTTAAAAATTAGAGCACACTAAGAGATACAAATTTAGAATTAAAAATTAGAAAATTCCAAATTCACGAATTTGTTCGGTTAATTTTGGAATTTCTATTTCGCATTTAGTGATCTTTTCGTCGTATTTATTGTATAATTTATCAAACGCTTTTAAATCTCCTTGATTTAAATCTCTTATAAAATTATATGAAATCTCAGAAATTTCTTCAAAAATATTATCAAATTTTTCGGTGGCTTCTAGGAGTTTCTTATCTGCTTCCTTTCTTTGCTTCCTTACCATGTTACGTAATTTTCCGCGAGGAATTCTAATATTATCTATTAAATTATCGCACTTATCTAGAAATTTATAGGTATTTTTCTTGTTTTCTTCTGTTAGTTTAGATTCGATAATTTCTGTGCGCCACGTATTAATACGCCCGCGAGCAAATGTATCAAAGTTAAGCGATATAGAATCAATACCTTCTCTAATTAAAAACCTTAAAAAGTCAGGATCGTCGCTTGGGGCTTGTCCACAAATTCCTACTTTTCGGTTTCGCTCGTGGGCAGTTTTGATTAAATGACTAACAGATCTCCGAATAGATTCGCTATTAGTATTGTAATCATAACTATTCATTAAAGGAATCATCTTTTCGTTGTCTCGACCAACACCATACGTTAGTTGGGTAAGATCATTACTCCCGATACTAAATCCATCGAAATATTCGCAAAAAATATCAGCGCAAATAATGTTTGAAGGTATTTCTGCCATAACATAGACTTTAAGACCATTTTGACCTCTAACTAATCCTTCTTCTTCCATAATCTCTATTATTCTTTTAGCTTCTTCAGGACTTCTGCAAAATGGAAGCATGGGAACAATGTTAATTAATCCCCATTCCCTTGCCTTTTTGATCGCCTTAAGTTCTAAGATGAATGCTTCTTGGAATTCTTCATGAACATAACGTGAACATCCTCTAAAACCAAGCATGGGATTATTTTCTTCTCCTTCGTATATCCATCCCCCTACTAGATTTGCATATTCATTAGTTTTAAAATCAGAAAGACGTACTACGCATTCCCCTATCTCTCCATTAGGTAATACTTTCCAAACGCCTGCTGCAATCGTGGCGATTCCTTCCGCTAATTTTTCGATGTAATACTCTTCTTTATCGTCGTATCCCGTTGTTATTTCCCTAATAGTATCAATAGTTTCTTTTAATTTCAAAATTTCTCTATTAAACGGATCTTTATGGTATAAGTCGCTTTTCTTAATATTTTCTATTTTCTTTCTATGGTCTAATAGAACTCCATACCTCCTAACTAAAGAATCAAACTCGATTAAAGCGTTTGGATGAATTCTAATCTCGTCATTTATTATAAACTCTAATCGGGCTAACCCTGTGCCATCTGGATACTTACCTGATGAAAGTGCGCCCTTTGGAATTCCTAGGTTAACTAAAACCTGAGTTTTTGTATGTGGAAGTTGTACAAATTCTATCGAATCGTAATCGTAACTGACATTTTTCAACCATATTCGTGGTTGCCCTTCACTACAATCTATAGTAACGCTTTCAAGACCATCTCGTTGTTTTTCTTTTATTTTTTCTATTATTAAATTTCTACCTATCGCTTTCATCAATTCTTAAATTATTGATTACACAATCGGTTGATAATATAGTTGTCGCTACTGAAGCTGCGTTCTGAAGAGCGCTCTTGGTAACTAGTAAAGGGTCAATAATACCTG
>JABXKD010000066.1 GCA_013375475.1 Promethearchaeota archaeon | reverse complement strand
AGTTAAAAGACGAATCCCAGACCATAATATTGACGAATCTTCGTTGAAATTGAATGTAGTCCTAACCTTTAGCTTATCCCCTAAGTAAACATATCCGTTATTTAAATCACTAAGGTTTAATTTCATAAGATTTGCTCTAATATGTCAAAAAGAACATATTGAAATTTAATATATTAATATTAATTGTAGAACTCTATTAATATTTTTTTTTACTATTTAAAGTAATTTACAAACTATTAAAACTTTATTTCAAACTATTTCAAACTAGTTTAAGAAAGATAAATAACAAATTATAATTGCTAATATGATTTAGATTTAATATATTGCATTTATTTCAACTTGCGTAAAATTATGGGACAACTTAAAGCGATCTTATTCGACTTAGATGGAACCTTAATAGATGTGGATTTAAACCAATTCGTTCCGGGATATTTAAAATTATTAGCGAAGAATGTAGCTCATTTAATCCCTCCTAAAAAGATGGTTCCTGCCATATTAAAAGCGTCTGAATTCGTAAATAGAAACAACGGCAAAATCTCAAATGAGGAAGTGTTTTTAAACGCTTTTTTTCCTGTTGAAGGCTATGAAAATGACCAGATCCAACCACTATTTGATAAATTTTACGAGGAAGATTATAAGGAATTACAGAAATTTACAGAAAAGAAACCGGAAGCACGAAAAGTCGTTCAAACCGCTTTTAACAAAGATTATAAGGTTGTAATTGCAACAACACCAGTTTTTCCTCTAACTGCTATAGAGCAACGCCTTGACTGGGCCGGAATTGGTGATTTTCCATACGATCTCATAACCAGTATTGAAAACTCACGTGCTACTAAACCAAATCTACTTTATTATCAATTGATATTTAAACATCTCAATCTCTCTGCTAAAGAATGTATTATGGTAGGGGACGAAGATAAGGACATGGTATGTGCCAATTTAGGCTCACAGACCTTCTTAGTAAACAGCTCAAATACAAAACTGAGTCCTGAAACTCCTGAACCGACTTTTAGTGGAGATTTGAAAGATTTAATAGATGTTCTGTGATCAATTTTATTAAAAAAGAGGAATAAAGAAATGGAAGGAGAAGAACACAAGCAGATAACAATTGATAACATGGTTTATAGAAAATTATCGAACGATAATATTCAGAGCGTGTATCAATTATTCGAAAATAATTCCCGCTTCTTTTCGATACCGTTTGATTATTTTCGAAGAGGAACTCTAGAAGACGATGGTTTTGATCCAAATTTATCCTTGATCTTATTTAATCCTGAAAATAATAAACCGATCGCTGCTTTTATTGTTGTAAAAAGAAATGAAATGAATGAAAACTATTGCTTTTTTAAAGGATGTGTAGTAGACAAGAAATACAGACGACAAGGACTTGGTTCTAAGATATTTTATGAGTTTTTAAGCCGAGTTAAGGAGAAAGAAATAACTCAAGTCATTTATGGTCCCAGCGTTCCAGAATACTGGCAACCTGGGGTCGATATCCGCAATACTAGTCTTTATTTCTTTTTAAAAAAACATGGATTTAAATCGCATAGAGCCATATTCAATCTCACGGTTTCTTTGAATGCAATTAATAAAGAGCCCGTGAGAAACAAAGACGGATACATATATGAGCGCGTTCAACCTAAAGATTTCAAGAAAACATTTGAGTTCGTAAAACGACACTTTCCAAATAATACTTGGGCTGAAGAAGTTAACTTTTCGTTTAAACTTCAACCCCCCTCAACTTTTATAGCAAAAGACGAGAATAATGAGATTGTAGGGTGGGCTACTCATAGTCAGTTCTTTCCAGGCTCGTTTGGTCCGACAGGAGTTAATGAGTTATTACGTGAGAAAGGAATTGGAACGGAACTTTTCTTATGGTGCTTATGGGACATTAAGCAAAAAGGATTGGATAGATGCGAAATTATGTGGGTTGAAGGGAATACCGTTAAATTTTACTCTAAAACATTTGGAGCGTATATTTCGCCAATTTTCTACCCTATGTATAAAAAAATAAAATAAAATAAAATTCACTAAAACTCATTTCCATTCTATTTCTCTTCTTTTAACTATTAAAATGGTTATAAAAATTGATATCGCTATAAATATAATTATTTTTAAATAAAATCAGGTGTATATACAAAATTTCTAAAATCTTTCCCCTTTTTAAGAAGTCTTTATATATTAATATATCATTATTATTTTTAACTTAAATGTCTAAAAATGTAATTAGCCTTGAAAGGATATAGAAATGCTTTCGATTGAAGGCTGGTTCTTTGCGATAGCTAATACAACTAAAGTTTTTTTTGATATTATAGCCGGTTTTTACTATTTTCATAAAGCGAAAGTGTATCAAGTAAAATTGCTGTATTATGCGGGGTTTGCTCTCATTACTGCAACACTTTCATTCTTGCCAGGCACTATTGAATTTATATATATTCTTTACACTGGCAGTAATTTATCTTTTGATGCTACAATAATTATTTTCAAATGGTTTTGGGCTCCCATTGGTTTGAGTGCTTTGAATTATGTGGCTATAACTCTTAACCTACCAAA
Organism: Promethearchaeota archaeon; assembly: GCA_013375475.1. Classification (GTDB taxonomy): domain Archaea; phylum Asgardarchaeota; class Lokiarchaeia; order Sigyniarchaeales; family SOKP01; genus SOKP01. The sequence goes on along the minus strand of JABXKD010000066.1, from coordinate 19,407 downwards.
TAGAAAACGGTATTTTTTTGTTACTTACTTAATATTGTGCCTAATTTTTGAGATAATCTTATTCTATGATCCATTTAGCATAGTTCTTATCGATATACCTTCTACCCCAGGAGAAAATCTAACCAATATTCGTTTTAATCTTTATTCTTTGGCCTTTTTTATTGTTTTATATTTAGAACTTTCACTGTTAATTTTTGGATTTGGGATTATGATTAAAGGTATGAAATTAAAAGGGAAAATTAGAAAAAAATATTTTTTATTATCTTTAAGTTTTATTCTTTGTGTATTTTTTGCATATATTATTACTACTTCTAAACCTGGAATTTTATCGGGTTTCTATATGTTTGGATTTTTTAGTTTGGTTTTGTTATTATACTATGGAGTAAAACCCATAAGAGAAAAACGAGAAAAAAAAAAAAAAAAGAAATTACCTTCAGACGAAGAATTAAGATTAGTGTCATATGTTTTGAAAAAGACTAACTCTGATAAAGTCATTAAAGAACAAATTCTTAAAGATAAAGAACTTGAGGATAAAAAGTATATTTTTATGAGTTATGCCACGAAGGATGTAGATACTTTTAAAGTTCATGATATTGCTAAGAAGCTTATTGAATATCCTGAGTTAGAGAATGTTCTATATTGGGAAGAACACATGGAAGACAATATTTTTGAATATATGGATAAAAGTCTCGAGAAATGTGATACAATGATTTTATTCTGTTCGGAAAATGCGAAAAATTCAGTCCCCGTTAAAAAAGAGTGGACGGCGGCAGAGGCGATTGGTATGCCTATCATACCGGTTTTTTATGATGTGAATCACATTCCTACACTACTTAAATCGAGGTTAGGATTGGAATTTGATTTTTACAATATGGATAAGAATATACGGGAGATAAGGAATCTTATCCACAGAAAAGTAGGAAAATTGGCAGGATAATTTCTTTGTTATTCAATTTATTTTTAGTTTCAACAGTAATTATCACTTTTGTAAATTTACTTTTTTCTTTAACAATCTGCTCAAAAAATACTTTATTTATAAATTTATGGCGTATAACCCAGAATTTTTATATAAAATATAGAAAATAGAAATATATTTTGAATTAAGATTACTAATTTTTCTTTTGTTAGATACTTACAGCATGGAGTAGTGTTGGAAGAAGTTTTATACTATTTTTTAGCCCTAAAAATTTTATTAATTTCCACTTACGAGACATCATAACTTCCCAGCTATGTTTCCTTGTTTCACTTCCCGTAAATAGTGCGATAGTTGATTGCATCATTTCCGGATCATCTTGAGCCATGGAATAGGCTGCTTCGATGATTCTTTCTAGGAGACCACTGTGATACAAAAGGTGATGGAATTTATAGGAATATCTTAAATCTTCTTCGTAAAGATTGTTTAATAGGAGCTCGTTATATCTCGCAAGGCTAGATTCTCCAAAATCCTCTTCACCAAGTGCTTGAATAAAAACTTCAGCTGCAATTTTACCAGATAATCGCGCTTGATAAATTCCTTCGTACAAAATAGGATCTGCTGTTCCACAAGCATCTCCTATTACCATGACTCGGTCACGATAAGGGTTAGCGATCATTCGATCTGGTATAGGCGCCGCCCAAACTTTACGACCTCCAAAAGTTTTCATTTTTCTCCCCTCGATTTTCTCCTTTATGAATGGATTTTTGAGGAATGCGTTGAAATGACTCATCTTAATACCTTTTCCTAAAACTCCAATACTTAGCGCTTGACTTTTAGGAAATACCCACCCAATCCCGTGATCAATTAAGTCTCGATCGAAGAACTCCCATACGCGATTACCAAATTCTTCGTCTATGTTCGATTCGGGAACACTAATTTCTGCTTGTATTCCTCCTACCATTGGCGGAACCTCCAAACCGAGAGATCTTTGTAGTTGAGCACCTCCTAATCCTGTTGCGAGGATAACACATTTGCTTTGATATTCTTCCATTCCTATTACCTTAACTCCCTTGTCTTTAGCTAATTCAATCCTTTTTACTCGCACTCTATAAATTACTTGAGCACCAGCATCTTGTGCGTTGTCCAAAAGAAACTTATCGAAGTCGGTTCGAAACATGCAATAACCTTTATTATTTTTTCCAGAAGCTTCGAATTCCATGGGTCCATTTTTAGGAGTAAAGAGAACTCCACCAGTAATTTCACGATCACCAACTCCGTTTGGAATTGGTGAGAACTCTTCGTTTCTAATGGGAATTCCCCCTGCACAGCATTTATACCTGCCCTCTTCAGCAGCTTCAAGCACTAATACATTTGCGTTATGCTCTGCTGCAATTTTTGCAGCTGTTGCTCCACCGGGACCCCCTCCAACAATAATTAAGTCATATGTCATAATAATGCCCTTCAAAAAAAAAAAGAGAATAATTTTGTTTATGTTAAATTTTAAGGGGAATTAAACTATAAGTTTTTTGAGCTAAACTCTTCTCGTTTCTTCTTATGTATTTCCTCAAGATCTTTCTCAAGTTTCTCAAGTTTTTCACCTTCAAGTGGAAAAAAGTAAGCAAATATTAAACTTAAAGCTACAAATATGTTCACGATAAAATAAAATACTAGTTTAATTCCAAATATTGCCGAAGCGGGTTGAACAAGGGAATCAGGAATGTAACTCGTAAGGCCTAAGACCACAAGGACTATTATTGGGCCAATACTTTCCGCAGGTTTGGTGAAAAACGCGTTAATTCCATAAAACATCCCTTCCCGTCTTGAACCATATTCTACTTCGTCCTCGTCTATTGGAAGCGTTTGAAGGATTACGCCAAAAATATTTGCACCGCCAAAAAATGTGGAGAAAACCAATCCAATCCAAATCGCAGGTAATTCAATCGCGGGAATCAAAATTAAAAAGAATAAAACTAACCCACCTACAAACTGAATAATACTGAACCGAATCAGCAATTTCTTAAATCCATACTTGGCTCTTAACTTCATACACAAGACATTAGAACTCCATCCAACTATTATAACAATAAGAAAGTAGAAAACCACATTTCCAGGTCCTATAAGTATCAAGAAGAGAAACACATAGGCGAGCTGAATCGAACCAATTAGAGTTTTGAAGAAATTATAACCTATGAAATATCTAAACGATATCGATTTCAAAGTCTGCTTGATAGCAGTCCAAAGGGGAGGACTCCTATCGTGTTGATATTCTGGCCTTTCTTTAGAAAATTTAACAACGAGAAGATAACACACATAGCTGAAAACTGCAACTACTATATTATATACTTGAAAAAACTGCAAATTATCTACCATCGTAGGAACTGTTATCACTAAAAAACTTGCGAATAGGGCTAAAATGGACCCAATGAAATTAATTTTTGTCCGTTCACCTAAATCTGAAGTCATATCGGGGAGAAGAGCCATCCATGCCATAGTAACAATGTTGGATAAAGTGTCAAAAACGCTGATTGTTATCACAAAGTGTAGAAACATAACAAATTGTCCTAAATCCGTTGTGTTATCAGTACTCCATGGAAACCACATAAGAACAAATACAATTACTAAAAACGGACTAAAATATTTAATATAAAAAATCCGACGACTACCTCGTTTCTTCACATCGGTGTTATCTTGCCATTGCCCTATAATCGGATCGTTCGTCATATTGATGAACATGAAGATTACCAATCCAATTATAGTCAAAACCTCATTAAGACCTAAAGAATCGTAGAAAAATTTTAAGTACGCCAATCGAAAGACTCCAAGAATGATGGTTAAAGGAGCCATACCCATTACATAACCAAAAATTTGCTTTCCTGGTAATTTAGTATCTGACATTTTTGTTTATATTAAAAATATATCTTTTTAATAATGTAACCTTGATGTAAGACTATAAAAAGATTTATTTTAACTTCCATTTTTTATCTATCAACATTATCTATTTGAATTAAAAAGTGTAAAGTGAGTTCGCGATTAGTCAGAAACTAAACTTCTTGTTTTTTATAACAGATCAACAACGATTAGACCATTTAAGCTGTTATAATAACGATATAGTCTTAAAAACACCCAATATCGATCGTATTGCTAACGAGGGAATAAAGTTCACGAATTTTTATTGCAATAATCCTATCTGCATGCCTAATCGAAGTACCATTTACACTGGACAATATCCGTCAGTCCACGGAGTGACAACCAATGGACGAAATTTACCACAAGGTTCAAATACATTTGTTGATCTATTACTTAATTCAGGAAATTATCATACGGCAAGTTTTGGAAAAATCCATCTAAATTATTTTGGAGCAAACTCTGGCCGTTTTCAAAATCCCACAAAAAGTCAAGAATTCGCTCACCCTGGACAATACGGTGATTTAACTAAATATTCGCCCTACTTTGGATTAGAAGAAGTAAAACTTATTTCGGGGCATGGTACTCTATGTGGACACCCTGACTATATAAATTGGGTAAAAAAAAAGATTGAGAGTGACCCTTCCTTAGGAAAATCTCTAAGGATAAAGTTAAACAATCCGGATAATTTAATCCAAGCAAAACTAAATATTAGTCTTAATACGGCAGACCCTCTACTAAAAGTTCAAGTTCTAAAACACAAAGTTCCTGAAGAGCTTTATTCCACTACATTTGTCAAAGATAACACAATAGAATTCTTGGAACGATTTTCGAAGGGGATTTATCCTAAAGACAATTTTTTCGCTTTCTGCTCTTTTCCGGACCCACACCACCCCTATTCACCACCAGGGAAATATTTTGATATGTACAAACCTGAAGAAGTGAAATTACCCAAAACGTTTAATGATAATCATAAAAATAGTTCAAAATTCAATAGAATTCATTACAACACTCTTATTTCAAGTGAAGGAACTGAAAAAAGAATTTTTCCTATCCCTAAAGATGTAACGGAAGAACAAGCAAAAGCCGTAATTGCTGCAAGTTATGGAACAGAAAAAATGATTGACGACGCATTAGGAGAGGTTTTAGATGCTTTAGATAAATTTGGTTTATCAGAGAATACGGTGATAATTTTCACCACAGATCACGGCGAACTCGGTGGTGACCACAGATTCTTCTTTAAAGGACCATTTTTATATCAAGGATTGATAAAAATTCCTTTTATAATTAAAGTTCCAAACGGTTTAACGAATGTAAATTGCGATTCTTTAGCCAGTTCAATTGATATTCCTGAAACTATCTTAGAATTAGCAGGAATGCCCATCCCCGACTTTATGCAGGGAAAAAGCTTAATTCCGATAATAGAAAATCCAGAAAATAAAGTAAGAGATGATGTTCTTATCGAAATGGACGACGACCACAATAAAGAAAGAACAAGAACTTTAATTACTGAAAATTGGAGAATTACAATATTTAGCGATCATGGAGAATTATATAATCTCAAGGATGATCCAGACGAATTTAATAATTTATGGCAGAAAAAATCTTTCAATGAGATTAAAATTCAATTACTATTAAAATTATTAAAAAAAACATCCAACATAAGCAAGCCTGTTTTGAGAGACTGTGGATTTTAATGAAGCGTTAAGATATATATAAAAAAAAAAATGAGTCATAATAAAATGAGTAAAAAAGAATTTGGGTCCGGTTATTTTGGAGAATGGGTTGAAGACGAACTTGGATTGCCTGCATATCGTTATACATGCAACCAAATCAACGATCCTAAAGCAATAACTCCAATGAATAAAAAGTGGCGTTCAAACAAAGAACACCTTCATCAAGTTGGGAACGATAGGTTGGTAGCTGTAGCATCGAACTATGGACATATCCAAGTGCGACAGGACGAGGGTAGTCCGAAATATTTAAACGAATTTAATCCCGAACAAGGACAATATGCGGGAGGATTTGGGTACCTAACAGATGGAACTAATTTTTTAAGTACATATTATTCAGGCAATGCAGACTCCTTTGAACGAATTTTTGGAATTGGTTATTTTCAAAAAAAAGTGAGTGGAAAAGGATATTCAGTGAACCAGATTATTTTCGCACCTTTCGGGGACGATCCCGTGATAATTTCTCAAGTTAAAATCACCAATAATAGAAAAGAACGGGTAGATTTGCGATGGATCGAATATTGGGGATGCTACATGTATCAATTTTCATCCGCTGCTTTTGCAGGAATGCTTTCGAAAACATCAGATAAACATCCCAGAGATGTGCGACACGAATCAAGCAATAAGCTCAAACATGAATTTAAATCAATTGAGAATGGTACAGGAATTCTAGATAAAAGATACTTTGAAAACCAGGAAAAAATATACGATCCAAACAACCTTCAACCTAGTTTTAGAGACAAATTTCCTCCCAAAACATTTCTTGTCTCTTTAGACTCGGAAATCAGTGGTATGCAAACAAACAGTAAAGATTTTTTTGGGATAGATGGCGTTGAAACTCCTGATGGTTTAAAAAACGATCTTAATAATAGTCTTAACTCCACAGGGGTTGAAAGCTCCATGCTACTTGAGCAGAAAGTTAGTTTAAATCCGACTGAAAGTTGCACCCTCTCATTTTTATACGGATATCTTCCCGATAATTTTGAACTGGAAGCACTGATTATTAAATATAAAACTGGTACATCTACTAAGTTTGAAGAATCCTGTGAGCAATGGAAAACTACCAGAATACAATTACAAATCTACGACGAGCCTTGGGTAAATCGCGAGATTTTTTGGCATTATTACTACTTGCGAAGCGCTATGACTTATGATAGCTTTTTCAAAGAGCATATCCTCTCTCAGGGTCATGTCTATCAGTATATCCTTGGATTTCAAGGGGCAGCTCGAGATCCTTTACAACACGCGTTACCGTTTATATACAACGATCCTGACATCGTTAAGAATGTTATTAGGTATATCCTGAAAACAGTTCGTAAGAGCGGTGAAATACCCTACGCTTTCACTGGTAGCGGACAAATCCTACCAACCCCTTTTAAACCAAGCGATCAAGAAATGTGGTTGTTGTGGCTGGCAAGTGAATACATTCTTGGTACGCGAGACACAGATTTCCTTTCTGAGCAAATTTCAAGATATCCCGTTTATGGATCTCGAGTTGAAAAAGTAGAAGTAGCAGAAATATTGAAAAGATGTTACCGTCACCTCGTTAAAAAAACAGGAACAGGACGTCATGGACTCCAGAGATTATCGAATGGAGATTGGAACGATGGAGTTGTAATTGGAAACATTTCACCTGAAAAACATAAGGAAATCCAAAAAGAAGGGGAAAGCGTTTTAAATGCAGCCATGGCTATTTTCTCTCTAAAAATCTATTCCGAGATGTTATGTTATCTAGACGAATCGGAATTAGCTGAGGAAGTTCTAAAATGTTCTGAATCCCAAAGAGAAGCAGTTAAAGCTCAGTGGATGGGAAGATGGTTTAGAAGAGCCTGGTTAACAGAAGACTTAGGTTGGGTAGGTGAGAACCAGATGTGGTTAGAACCTCAACCATGGGCTATTATAGGGGACGCACTTGAGGATAAGAAAAAGATGATTTTAGTTCAGACCATTAATGAATTATTACGAAAACCTTCAAAAATTGGTGCACGGCTTCATAGTAAAGGAATTGAGAGTATAAGGAATATAGGACAGGGTGTGAACGCTGGTATATGGCCTTCCATAAACGGTACTTTAATATGGGCACTTTCACTGGTTGATGGGAATCTGGGCTGGGACGAGTGGAAAAAAAATACGCTGGCTTACCATGCTGAGAATTTTCCGGAGGTTTGGTACGGTATTTGGAGTGGCCCTGATACATATAATTCGGATTTATCTAAATATCCCGGGCAGACCGTATTTGATGAAGGATTAATTAATGGAGAAGAAGAACTTGCAGATGGAGAAGAACATCTTGCTCATATAGGAATCGCTTGGACCGATTTTCCTGTATTCAACTTACATCCTCATGCATGGCCCTTATACGATCTAACTCGCTTAATGGGAATAAATTTCACTTCTGAAGGGGTAGAATTAAAACCCACTCTCCCTGAAGAGGAATATAGGTTTAAATCTTCTCTTATTGGAATAGAAAAAACGGTAAATGGATATTCAGGGTGGTATAGTCCTAAAAAAGAAGGTACATGGAAATTATCAATAGAACTAACTAATCAAGAACTTGAGAAAATTAGTTCTATAAATACAAATGGAAACAAAAATGAGTTCGCTATTATGGGAAATCGCGTTATATTAACTGGAGAGAGTAAGCTTAATAAACCCCTATCTTGGCAAATAATAATAAATAAATTTTAAATTTCTTTTTTAGTTCGGATCTAAGGGTGGTAAAGGAGGAACCTCAAAATCATCCCAACTTTCTACAGTTGGATAATCCCACCAATGATCGGGAATTTTCGAATAATCACCATATTTTTTAAGTCCTTTTGTAAATGCTCTAACATTCTTCAGTGGTGCTTTAATTACTTTTGGTTCCTCGTAAAAATAGGCACCATATCCCCCATTCCTCGTCCCTAAATTGCGTACCATATGCCAAACTTCTCGCTCTACTTCTTCCGGAGTTCCCTTCCCGTAAATAGATTGAATATTCACACAACCCCAAAACATTATTTTTCCTCTATATTGCTTCAAGTCGCAATATCCACTCATCCTTGGGCTATCAAATTCTATAGCATCTAAACCACATTCAATTAGTACTGGTAGAAGTTTATCTACTTTGCCGCAGCAATGAAGATGGGTTTCACTTCCAAATTCGTGAGCAATCTCAAAAATTTTCTTATAATATGGTAAGTAAATTTTTTTAAAAAGACGAGGACTGAAGAAAGGACCATTTTGCTCTCCTAAATCGTCAGCAAACATAATTCCATCAGGATTTAATCCAAGTTTAAAAGAGGTTTTTATAGTTTCTACGAAAAAATCAGTTACATGTTCTATTAGGCGCATTAACTCTTCTGGATGTTTAGAATGATCAATTAGGTAATTGGAAAAACCTCTCATTTCAGAAACTACATGACAAGGTCCTTGTGATCCAATTGCCAACATTTTGTAGAAATCATCACTGAATGATTCTTTAAATTGAAACGCAGATTCGTAGCGACTCTTATCTTTAGGATTTAAAGTGTACTGCTCAATATAGTCGTCAATATTTTTTAAATCTGGTAAAGAAGGTCTCCCGGGATGTCCCATATTCCTATCACTTCCTTTCATATTCCAGATACATCCCCATTCATCAACTTCTTCATGTGGAATCTTTTTCCAATTCCCGTCTTTATATTCGGGTCGATCTTTAACCCAATCGGGTTCATTCCAATTATTAGGGCTCATACCATGTGGAAACAATCCGATTTCGTTGTCTACATGACCCGGATTCCAATGTTTTGAGTAAGTTAAAGGTAAAGGAACAACATCCCCTTTTATTATATTAAAAATTGGCACTTTATCTGGGCGATTAAAGTGTATTGCTGCTTTAACACGTTCTTTAGAATTCATAATCTAATTTTTCTCATTAAATTAGATAGAAAAGAAATTAAATTTCTTTTATTTTAGAAATATTCGATAATTAAAATAGATCAGTGTTGAAATGTAGGAAAAGAAGTGTTTTATTTACGAAAAATTAGATGTTTTTCACAAATTGGTATCTTCGGTTTCCCCCGGTTCTTCTTTAAAATCGTAAGAGGCATTTTTGTCGATTTTCGATTTGACACATTCTTCGCAATATGTTAACCAAACATCTTTATGGGAGTTTTTACCATCCATGTTAGCTCAACAAGTTAAGTCTTAAAACTCATGTTAACAATGTAATTAATTCATTTTAAAGTTTTTTAAATTCCATCTTTTCTTACAATAGAGTAGAACATTTTCACAAATATAAGTACATAAAATATTATTCTTACAGAGAGAGGGTGGGGTGATTGGAACTAAAAATTTTTTCTTATTTGTAGAAAAGTTCTTGTTTTGTATCTAAATTAAGAGGTCTTAAATTCGTTTAAGAAATTTTAATTCTTATCAATAATTTGAATGATTTAAATATAAATTGCATCAAAATGATGAGATTAAATGACTAAAGAAAAATGCGATGTATTGGTTGTAGGTGCTGGTACTGCTGGTACTTATTTGAGTTGGCTCATAGCTAAGGAAGGATATTCCGTTATTACTATTGAAAAAGATGAGCGAGAAAACGTGGGAAAAAGGTTGGATGTTATTCACTTCGAAACAGATAGAATTGAAAAAGCGGGTATTCCTCCCTTTAAGGTCGGAGAACCAGATTGTATTGAAATCCGGGATACTTCCCTTGTAGGAACTCCTGATTTAACAACGGAAATTAAAATTAGAGCACTTCAAACAATCGTAAGACTCACTCCCTTTTTAAATAGGATGTATAAGGTGTTAGAAACTGATGGTGTAAAGTTAGAATTCTCATGTCACTTCAAGAAATTACTTTATCAAGAAGGAAGAATAATTGGAATATCAGCAGAGAAAGATGGCATTGAAAGAGATTATTTCGCACGAGTAGTAATTGATGCTTCAGGTAAAATCGCTGCCTTGAGAACCGCTCTACCTGAAAGCTATGGTGTCGAGAATTTTAATTTAGGACCTCACGATGTAATGTATGTTCTCTTACAATACATAAAATGGACGGATCCACAATCTTCACATCCTGCTAATGACACTGGCTATAATTGGTGGTTGTTATGGTTTGGTCCTTCATACCATAAAGATGACGCAATTTTAGGAGTTGGATCCCCGGGGTCCTACGAATACGCTAGATTAGCCCGCGAGGATTTTCTTAATAGAGCTGACCTCCCCTCTTACGAGATTATCAAAGAAGAACAAGGAATGACCCCCTATAGAAGACCTCCTTACTCATTAGTTGGTGATGGGTTTCTTTGTATTGGAGACGCTGGTGCGATTACCTATCCCTTTTCTGGACATGGCGTAACAGCAACTTGGATGTTGTGTATGATTGCTGCTGATGTGATTGGAAGAGAGCTCAAATACGATGGTTATATCACTAGAGAAAGGTTATGGGATATAAATGCTAGATATTTTAGAGACCAAGGGGCAAAGTTTGCCAGCCTTTACATGCAACTTTCTGGAGTACTCAATTTTAAAGAAAAGGAATGGAATTATTTCTTAAAGAAGGGGCTAATCTATCAAACTGGAGAGGATGAAGATATTCCCGAACCTAATAAGGAGTATGAGGAAGAAATGAGCCTTGAGGAACTTTTGAAATTCTTAGGAAAACTTATATGGGGGATATTGAAAGGGAAATTAACCGTAGGTCATGTTTCTCGGTTAATCAGTGTTAATGGACTCGCTGGGAAAATTAAAAAACATTACGAAAATTTTCCCGAGAATGTAGATGACTTTGATCAATGGGTCGAAACATCTAAGGCAATGTGGAAAAAGAAAAAAGTTGCTATCAAACATTTATCTAACGTTTCAATAGAAATAAAATAGGATTTCAATATCATTTCTCTAAATCCTTAAAATTATGTATGATAAAGTTTTAAATACATTTTTAAACAATATTAGTAGTACTACATCAAACAAATGTAGAGGTGTTAGAGATGGTAATAAATACACATTGTCATATTTTATGTAAAGAACTCTATTCAGATGCTTTTTGGGAAGGAATTGCCGCGGGATACGCCAGATCTCTAGGAGTACCGACTGAAACCGTCATGAGCCAAATGATGCCCCAAACTTGGGCTTCAGACGCCTCCGTTTTTACGCAAATTATGGCTGATGCTGGAGTTGATAAAGCATTTATTTGTCATCCTGATTATGGAAAATCTATTGTTGGTGAAGCAAAGTGGTCTATTGAGCAGGTAAATAAGTGGTATATCGATCAGAGGGATCAGTTTCCTGATAAGCTTGAAGCAGTTGTAGGGATAGATCCGAGGAGAGGCGAAGAAGGGATAAAATTAATGGAAAAAGCTGCTGAAGAATGGGCTGTTAAGGCAGTCAAAATTTATGCCCCGTGCGGATTTTTTCCAGACGATCCTAAATACGATGCTTTTTATGCTAAAGCTCAGGACTTAGGTTTGATGTTACAATCCCACACAGCAGCTTTAACTCATCCATTAGTGGAAAATAAGTACGCAAATCCTATGTATCTGGATAGTATCGCAGCTAAATTTCCTGATCTGAAAATACTGCTGGTACATTTTGGAGGAGGTTTTACAACTTGGACATTAGGCGCAATCGAGATCATGGCAGGGAGAGCTAACGTTTTTGCTGAGTTCTCTGGACACCAAGGGATGGCAAAGAGCTTTCCTGAGTACTGGCTAAAGTTATTAAGAGCTGTTCTCGATACTCAAGCATTGTTTGGTCCACCACTTAAAGAACGAATCATGTTTGGAAGTGATTGGCCTTATCTAGCTCCATATTTTGATGACAAAGCTTGGGTACAATACTTTAAGGATATTCCTGAAACAGCAAAACAATACGGACTAAAATTCACGCCAGAAGAGATCAACTTAATTCTAAATGAAAACCCAAAGAAAATCTTTGGATTATAACTTTTTTTTTGTTTTTTAAGCTCCCAATTTCAATTAAAACAGAAATTAATTGCATATAAGATTTAAAACACATATAATTAATATATAGAATAATAATGATCGAAAATCGAATATTATTAACAACCCCCACTTACCCTTACCCTACACTTCCTGCAAACGATTCTTTAACAGATGCAACAGGTCAAAGATTTACTAAGGGAGACGACATCTTTACTTTAATCTCTCATACTCATTGCTACGCAAATCATATTTTAGCTCAAAACATCAATAAATCCGCTACTTTATTGGAATACCCTCGGTGGAAAGACTTTAAGAAAGAAGTTGATAAAGGATATAACATCATTGGTATCAGTGCTTTTCCGCCACACCTAGATAATGTTATGAAAATGTGCGAATATATTAGAGACAAATCACCTGACACGACAATTATGTTAGGTTCATACGCAGCCCAAGCGTTTAAAGCCAAGTACGACGAAGAGACGCAGAAAAGATATGTCGATCATGTTGTAAAAGGTGAGGGGGTAGAGTTCTTACGAAAATTCTTAGGTGAAGACATTGAGAGACCAATTGAGCAGAGATTAATGCCAAAATGTGGTGGTGCTCCGTGGTTCATAAATAGATACCCAATTGGTAATGTAGGATTTGTAGTGACCGGATTAGGGTGTCCTGGAGGGTGTGATTTTTGTTCTACGACTGAAATGTTTGGTTTTAAACGCATTGAATTGCTTTCACCAAAAGAATTTGTATCACATATTTACTCGTATCACCGGCATTTTCCCGATGTTCGGTTAATATTTGCTATAGAAGAAGATCATTTTCGGCATCCAGAATATCTATTTGAAACAAAAAAGTACTGGGAATCGAGTCCGAAAGTAGTTGAAACCTTAGATTGGCTTGCTTTTGGTTCGGTAGATAATATTAATAAATTTGCTGAGAAATATGGATGGGAAACTATTGCTGAAATAGGGGTAGGTGCAATTTTTATAGGGGTAGAATCAAAATTTGCGGGAGAACACGGTTATACTAAACGACAAGAGGTAGATGCCCGTGAAGTCTTTGATAAGCTACATTCAATGGGGATCAGAACATTGGGTGCCTGGGTTTGCGGTTGGGACTTCCATGATCATTCAAATATCTACGAAGACCTTAACTATTTCGTGGCATGTTATCCGACTTTCCAGCAATTAACCAGACTTTCCCCCTTCCCAGGTACCGTATTATATGAGAAATTGATGGAACAAAATAGAGTTAGAGATGTTCCATGGGAGGATGTCCATTTCTGGAGCGCTTCTCAGGAAAACATCAACCTAGAAACCCACGAAACCCTTAATTTGACAGAGTATGGATACGACTTACTATATAAAACCTGGGGTCCATCAATCCTCCGTAAATTAGATGTTACTTTGAATGGATATGAGTTTTGTCTGAAATCTGATAACCCCATTATGCGCGATCATAAATCCTTATTTTTTAAAAATCAAGCTGCAATTTTATGGACTGCAATAGAAGCCATGGATCGCTTCGCTCCAAATGGGGTTGTTAGAAGGAGAGTTCGAAAAACTGACGAAAAATACAGGCGATTAATCGGCGAACCAACTCCAATTATGAAGTATTTACAAAAAATTATCGAAAGTAGAGCGAAAAAGTTTAAACTAAAGAATTTACTTGATCCTTTTAACCGTTATCCCAAAGAAGAACCGTTTAAAAAATACATATATGACAAGGATAAAGCCACAAAAGATAAAGTCATCCCTTATAAAACTATTGAACCTACAAAGAAACCATTTGCCATGAAATGGACCAAATTTGAATTTCTAGTTTTAGCCCAAATACTAAAGATGATTCGAACCTTCAAGCGAAGGAAAAGCGATCGCAAAATTGACGACTACATAATTGAAACCGTAAAAAGAAGAAATTTCATTGCTTTCTAATTTATCCATTTTATTTTTTAGGCATACTTCTTTATAATAAAGTGATTATATGCCCCAGATTACTCAAATACCCGGAAATACGCCCTTAAACACTGTACCTCATGATTATTTTCCAGAAGGGTGTGGTTTTTGGTTCGAATTATCGAAGGGAATAGACAAAGGGAAAAAACTTTTTTTCAGAGATAGTATTCATGGGAAAGGAACTTATGATGATACTCTTTTATTTATTCATGGAAATCCTGAATGTTCTTATAGCTATCGTAAGGTAATAGATTCACTAGTAAAAATAATTAAGATACCCGTAAGGATCGTAAATCCGGATCATATCGGTTTTGGATTATCTGATCAAGCTTCTCATGAAATGGTGTGTATGGATCACGCTGAGAATTTATTGGAATTAATTACCAAGCTTGATCTAAACAATATAACAATGGTTATTCATGATTGGGGAGGTCCTATTGGTATAGGCACGCTCTTAAAATCACCAAATCGCCTAAAAAATCTTATCGTCTTGAATAGCACGGTATTTCCACTTTCCTATCACGGTTTGACTTATAAAAATTATCCCATCTCGTGGTTAGGTTGGGCTCAAACGCCCCATATTATTCCTGATAGATTTTGGGGGTCATTCGCCTCCTATGCTATGTTTGCTCAACCTATAGGCTCAATGAAACTACTTTTTGGTATGTTGAAATACATATTAAAAGCAGAGTTAGGAAAATTACCTAAGAATGAATATAATATTCGATCAGTATTGAAACAGCAATTTCTTTCTAAATATAATGTAAAAAGCTCAAAACGGTTAGTAATGCAATCAGCAGTGTGGGGTCACGGAAATACATACACCGATCCGAAGATTGGTAAAAGAACTACAAAATCGTTCTATGATTTCATTCAAAAGAACATAAAATCTTCATGGAGTGGGAACTCTAATAGAATTGGTGTTCATGCTGTAATCGGTAAATGGGATCCATTAGGTAAAGAAAGCGTGTTAAAACAATGGCTTCAGGCCTTACCTCAACTTAAAAATAATTTAACCTTTTTTAGTGATGTTGGCCATTTTATCGAGGAAATTAAATACAATGAAATTGCAGATGTAATTCTCAAAAGCATAACATGATACTTGTTCTAAATCATGCGAATTTAAGCTGAAGTATTCTAGTTTTATCAGCACGATATATTGTCAAATAGAGGGAGGGAGGGGTGACTAAAAGTAAATCAATTAATGTTATAATGTAATATAATCTTAAAAAAGAAATAAAAAGTAAAAAATTAAAAAAAAAGTAAATTTTAGTTAATTTCTGAACCACATAGAGCACAAAATTTTCCTAATCCAGATGATTTAGCTCCGCAATTTGGACAAAAATTGGTTTTTGTGTCAAAATCGTTTACTGGTTGAGGTTTTAGTTGAAATTTAGGTGGAGCTAAGTCCGTTTCCACTTCTGAGGGCTTTGGAGTGTCGTCTAATGATAGTTTGTTTAGAGTTGCTAGCATAAAATACCCTTTGACTTGAAAGATAAATCCGATAATTGCCGGGACAATTAAAAATCCTAAGGAGCTCAACAACGCACCAGTTTTTAACTTATCACACCCCTTAATAGCCTCGTTAGTAATATAAGTTGGAAAGATATTACTATCATTCTCAAAAAATATTTTCAAATTGTTCCACGCTTTCATTTCAGCTACCACACCTGCATAAATGAAAACTATACCCGAAACTATAAGAATAACAGAGAGAGAGATCGAGATATAGATAGGATATGAGGTTGGGATCATGAAGAAAATCACAAGATTAGCAACTCCAGTAATCATTATGATCGTACCAGCTATTCTTGATACAAAACCCCTGAAGTATTTTGAGCGAAATTCGTGTAGCGATGTATTATTTAAGGTAAAATTGGCCCTTTTAATGTATTTCATAGCAACAAAAACTAAAATTAATGCTATAAAACCAGTTATCCCTGCGGCTAAGCTTACAATCGTTAAAATTGCAGCTACCTGTATATATTTCCCAAATTCACGGAATTCTTTTATAACGCCTATATTTGACATTTTCACTTTCGAATTTTATTATTTAATTGTTTAATATAACTATTTCAAAGATGATTGATTAAATAATGGGAGTCCATTAATTGCGAATTTCTTCAGAAGTCCAATAGAAATTTAAATATAGGTATTAAGATCATATATTAAGTAGTATATCCAGAATAGATCGCAAAAAAAGTTAGTAAACACATTTGGTATAGCCTTCATGGGAGCGAAGCCTAATATCTTGGAAAATTATTCATTTTTTGTAATACCTAGTTGGGGTCATCTTCTCGGTTATCCTACATTGGGTAAGTATTCTAACCATAACGTGTCAAAAATATCCCAAGACTTTGTTATTTTCTTTGGTGGAGCTGATTGTTCTGTTCAGACAGAAATGGGGACTCTTTATTACCTTTTTGGGATAGGCTATTATTATACTAAATTTGAGCTTCAAAGCGGAAGATACATCACTGATAATCGACAATTAACGGGTTTAGTGCTTTCCGATTTCGTTTACGATTATCTTGCGGCATCTAAAAATATAACTTTAGAAAACGATCGCGATGTAATCGTAAGTGAGAATCTTTTCAAACTACCCATAGATTTATCGTTTAAATCTGAAAACAAACGTACGTTTATTCAAGGAACTCTAATGAGAAATCTGTTCATTCCTTACAAGGATATCATCTTAGAGTTTATGGAAACTTTGAAAAATCCGCGTTCTTTTCAAGTAGACAAAATAGGACAAATCCTCCTGAGTACAGAATGGGATTCTTATAATCAGATCTTAATTTCTTCCAAAATGGACTCTGAGATGAAAACAAATTACCTAAGTCCAACAGCAGGATTAAACGGAATAAATTTCGACTCTAAAACGCATTTAGAGCAATTTTATTCACTCAAGAATTTAAAGCGGATTGAAGAATTAGTATTAAATCTCAGAAAGGTATATTCTAAAATAGATTACGATCCCATGTACTTATTTTCAATTCTAGTAAATGCTTCTATGAGTTTAAAATCAGAAATAGGCTCTTCTACTGCTCAGAACATTGAGAGATCAAAAGAAAAACTGGAGAAAAATTCAGTATTTCTTTCTGCCGAACCTAGAATGCATTCTTTTGTCGAATGGCTTGAAATATTTAAGAGAAAAACTAAGGATGAGTTGGAGAGATCAGTTGTTCAAGAAGCCTCTAAATTATACCAACCACAAGATGTTGATGAACAAACTACCAAAGCTACAATTTTTAGGGAGGAACAAAAGGAATTCAAGATAAGAACTATGAAACGACCTACTGTAAGACCTAAACCGCTTCCAATTATTCCAACGAGTAATTCGCTAGATATACTCCTTGTAATTAGAGAAATTGTATATCGAGATTATGATATTAGATCCATCGCAAGGGCATTAGAAATTGGTAGAGATTATATAAAAACTATGATTTTACATTCAAATATTTTATGGGAAATGAGTAGAATTGTTAATCTCTACCAGCGAGTAGACCCAAATTTGGGACTAAGCTCAAAAGAGAAATCTGAATTGTTAGAACAAATCGAAGGATGGATTAATTTAATGAATAAAAAGCAACCGTCTTAAATGGTGTATTATCATAGTAAATTATAAATCAATCGTAAAACACTTACAAAAACATTACTCAGACGCTACGGAAGTAGTTGTGATAAATAATAAAGGAAAAGTTCTCCACTCCACAGGTAAATGGAATGTAACGAAAGATGTTAAAGGACTATTTGCTAGTTGGAGTAGTGGTAGCGCTCAATTTGTGAATATGAATGGTATAAGATATTCAGTTCTTCAAATGCAACCAGAGAGATTTATAGCAACTAACAGACAAAAAAAGGGACACTTGGTTGGGTCCTCTATACCTGACACAGATATGTATCTTATCGCTCACATTAAACCAAAAGCAAAAGGTTGGGAGCATATGGCTTACCCAGCTATAGCAAGAGCAGCAGCAATGATGAGAAAAGGTTCAGCATCGCAATTTATCGAGACTGATGTAGAAGATTCTGATGAAAATGAACTCGCTCAAAAAAGCAGTAGGATGGCACAACCCTCAATCGATCCATATTTAAAGGCAGAAATAGACAGTATGCTAGGCTGGATCAAAGATCCTCAAGGATTACCTTATTATCTCAACTATGCGTTACAAGAAAACGATCCATATAGAATTTCCGCGTTAGCAGCAATATATCGGGAGCTATATAAGATTTTTTATCCCTAAATCTTTTGAATTATCTTCTTTTTATGAAGTGCAAATTATCGCTTCAAATAAATCGAAATGATGTCTCCATCTTCAATTATGTGATCTAGGTTTTCGAATTTTTGGCCTGGGTGTTTAGCTGATTTACCCCATACTAAAGAGTAGCGATAATCGCTTATAAATCGTTTGTGAATTTTACGACAGAGATTCTCGAGGGTATCGCCTTCGTGGAGAATTATAGGTTCATCCATATCCGCTTCTTGTCGTGGCGGTTTTAAAAACACCCGTATTAAATTCAATTCCGTGAAGATATTATGCTTAAGAGTATTAATATTTTCTTTATTTTTAGCTGAGATCATAACCCAATGTTCATGACCAATAGCATCCGTGATTTTTTCGGGAGGAATCGGAGTTTCCATCAAATCAGATTTGTTAATGACCACAAATTCTCTTGTGTAGATACGATTTCCAAATACAAAATCTATTAACTCATCCGGTGTAATATCAGGTTCAGAAAAATAAACTCCTGCGTTCCGAACTTTAAGTTCATTCATTAGAGCTTTTACTTCTTCCGCATCCATGAGTTGGTGTCCTTTATAAGTAAAATGAATTCCTCCACGCGTACGTTCTTTAATTACAATCCTAGGGGGGCTTGTATTTAACCGAATTCCTGCGTTATTCAACTCCAATCTAATTGCTTTCAAATCAGAAAAATTAATCGTCCCATCAGATCGAAAACATATTATGATTAACACTAGCTCT
>JABXKD010000065.1 GCA_013375475.1 Promethearchaeota archaeon | reverse complement strand
AGAAATTTATCTTGTATCTTTAATATATAGATATTAGTTAAGTGACTTCCATAAAATTATTGTCATTTTATAGAGATGGAGCTTTTTAAAACACGAAAAGACCTCATTACAGATCTTAAAGAAGATCTACCAGAATTGGTGGATAAATTTAATCATTTTATTTTATTTCCTATTAAGAGTAAGAAAAATTCCGTTGTAGGTCTAATGTTTAACAGAGACACATTACATTTACCTAAAGAAGTAGTTGTTAAAATATTTAGAACCAATAATGCGGACATCGAGTATAACACTTTGATGAAACTTAAGGAGAAAAATTTATTTGTTCCTGACGTACTTTTTTATAAACAACCCTATTTAATTCTTGAAAAGATTAAAGGGGTTAATCTCTGTGATTTCATAAACGAAAAACTGGAAGGTGTTGTAGAATTGGGACATTTAAATCCTGAAATTAAAACTGAAATTACTCGCTCTATAGAGAAATTAGCGGATTGGTTTAATCAATTACATGCAAAAACTCTAATTGAGAATAATGATCATTCAGTATCAACGGTTCTAAACAAAGGAGATACACAGATAAGAGATTTCATTTATGAACCCACAGAAAACGAAATGTATGGTCTAGACTTCGAAGATTCTTACAATGGAAATCACATTGACGATATAGCATGGGTTTGCTGTTCCTTACTAGATACAAATCCAGGGATATTCGAGCAAACCGTTCCTAAAGCCAAAATGGAATTGATCAACCTTTTTCTAAGAGCCTACTACCGAAATTATCCTTCAATTCATTTTGATTTTAAATATTTTACAGAAAAGTTGATTGAGAACCTAAATATCGTTATGAACAGAAGAGGTATTAATGTGGTTCTCAACAAAGAAAACTTCATTAAAGAAATATCAAAAGACATCAAATAAATCTCAAGTGGTTTTGAAAAATACAAATTTAATAATACGTGCTCTATAAGTAAATTATATTTATATTTGAGAAATAAAGGAGAATTTAGAATGAGTGAAACACCTTTACTAGATGCTAAAACTTCCCTTAAGAAAATGGTTTCGATAATTGTAGATATCAGTGGTTTAAATAACACATATATCCCGAAACTAAGAATAGAACCTGAAAAAGTAGTCGAAGAGTTGGAGAAATACGAAGATGAAAAGAATTTATTATTAAGAACGATAGAATCCAACACAGAAAAGATAAATTCGCTTAAAAACAAGATATCCCAAAATCAACGAGATATTGTTAAGTTTGAAGAAGACAATGCTGAATTGACAAAAAATCGTCAGAAAGTAGAATCTCAGATTCAGGAAACTCAAAACGAGCTGAAAGAGACTCAAGAAACAATTCAATTAAAAAAAGAAGAGCTAACAAATCGGGATGAGCGTCTAAAAGAACTTGAGAATCAATTTTTTACTCTAACCAAAGAGGTTGAAAAATTTGAAGAAAACTTAAAAGCTTTAGAAGCAGAACTTAATGGAACTTTCAGAAAAAAAGAAAAATTCGTTGAGTCTTATGAGAAAAGAGTAGCTGCTATGAAAATTTTGATTAATAAGAGGTATATCAACTCGCAATTGTACCAATTCATAAAAGCGCTACAAGTGGGAAGTACTTTAGATTTACAAAATATTTTATTAGCCATCGATATGAGAGAGGAACAAGCACGAAAGATAATTACTAAAATGCTTGAAGAAGGTGCCCCTATTGAATACGATCAAGCAACCGGGACTATAACTTTGAAAGAGGAGGTTGATTTCTAATGAGTTCAAAATTAAAAGATATTTTGGGATCTATTGAACAACTGGAGAAAAATTTTGATGAATATCAACAGACGATTCAAAAAAATAGTGAAAATATTATTCAAAACTTAAGTCTGATATGGAAAAGGATGAAAAAAGAGCAATTTAATATTAAAATATTAGAAGAAAAGATTGAGACTCAAAATAGCGAATTAACAGAACTTAAATTTAAATCAGAAGATTTAGATAAAAAGCTGAAAGGTTTAAAATCTTCTAAAAACGAACTACAATTAAAAGGCACTGAAGCTATGAATTCTTTTGAGCGGATTAAGGATGCTCTTAAAGCTCCAAAGTTAGAACTTGAAAATCTTTTATCTAAAATAAATTCTGTGGCCGAAAAAATCGCTTTAAAGGAGAGCGATAACTCACAATTAGATCAGAAAAAAATTGACTACGGAAACAGTGAAAAACAATTAAGAACCATGTACACGGAAGAAAAAATGCAAGGCTTAGATTATAAATTAAAACAACTCAAAAGAAATAATTACTTCACTTCATTTTTAATAGAAAACTCTAAAGAAGATATATCTGAAGTGGATATCATCGCTACAATTATATCGCAAGGCAGTTGTAACCTTGAGGAACTAAAGGATTTACTATCTGTACCTCCAATCATGGCAGTAAGAACAATTAAACAGCTCGCAGTAAAGGGAATAATTAAACTTGATGAGGACAGTAATGTTATTACTATGCCTTAACTATTTTTTTCCTATTTCGTAAAGAATACCTACTCTTTTTACTTTTTTAGAGACTTATTTTTAAAACCGCGATTCTTATATTGATTATGGGACTATTTACTGTGAAAAATTTAATAAGTTTTCTTGCTTATACTCCATCATTTTTACAGTCAATACTAAGAAATGTCCCTTTATATGTGAATTATGACTTAACTTGGCAATGTAACCTTAAATGCACGCATTGCTATTTTTTCTCATCAGCAACGGAATTAAAATGTAAAAGAACGGAATTATCAGAGGACGAATTCATTAAGTTTTTTAAATACCATAGAAAATTAGGAACCAAAACAGCTATTTTAACCGGCGGAGAACCTACTTTAAGAATGGAGGTTATAAAAGAAGCAATTAAAATTTTTCCCAATGTACAGGTTGTATCTAATGGAGTCATAAAGTTACCTCGATTTAATGGATATAAACAACCGAAATACTGGGTAAGTATAGATGGTACTAAAGAAACTCATGATAAAATAAGAGGAGCAAGTGTTTTTGATAAAGTCATAACGAATATTCAGGAGAACAATCCGATCGTTACATCAACCATCATGGAATTAAATTATAAGGAAATTGAAGATATTGCCAAAGTTGCCTACGATAATGATGCATCAGGATTAATATTTCTATTATATACCAGTTATCCGGACAACCCACTCTTATTAAAAGGTAATATGTTAGAAAAGACAATTAAAGATATTTTAAAGGTAATACATGAATATGGAGATTTTATTTTATATTCCAAAAAAATGCTAGAAGTATACTTGTCAAAAGAATTCGTGCCACATTGTGTATTTAAAACTGGTCAAGTAAAAAGTTTCTTTCCTGATGGAAAACAGAAGTTTTGCGTTATGGGAAATTCACCACTTTTATGTGAGAATTGTGGCTGTGTTGTACCAATTGCTGCTTATACAATGTTTAAGAAATTTGATTCAGGTACAGTTGATATTATGAGAAGATTGTTTGCCTTCAATTAATTTCTGATTTTTTATAAATTTCTCATTAAGAGTTATTGGATCAGCAATTTCTCTAAGCTTTTTAATAAAGAATTCTATAATAGTACTAGATTATTCTTAAGAGCCTTATTCGCCCAATTTCTAGTCATTCTGATCAAAGTAATTCCAATATTGACTGAGTGAATCGTTTTTAGACGATATTACCCGTCAGACCAAACGCATAATTTTATATGTTATGAATTTTTTTTTTCACCAAAGTATGAAAATTTTCGCTTGATAGAAGTGGAAATTGACAAATTTCAATAATTTGTAAAAAAACTTAAAATTTGAAAAAATATGAGGAAAATAGATAAAAAAGATATATTAATAGGTATATTTGCGATCATTGCTGTTGGTTTAGCGGGAGGTCTAGGTTATGTGATCGTTGCCAATCCCTTTACTGAAGAACCTTCAACGACTATTTTTTATCAAGGATTACCAGAGGATTGGAGCACAGCCCCAAATGCTTCCTCATTTTCATTATTTGATGTTCATGGTGTAGAACACATTATTACGCTTGGTGAAATATTAGAAGGCGTCCAAATCTATCTTGATGACTTAGAAACTGATTCTTTATCGGATTGGAAAAATTATCTTGAATTAACTACCATTCAAGATCCAATTTCAGGACAGTATGTTACTGGAGTAAATATTTTAGATATATTGGAAGAAAAGAATATCTACTTTGCAGGGGATCTTGAATTTGAGACTGAAGGCTCTGTTTCCAGAGAGGTACACACAGCTGATATCATCGCAAAAAGTTATGCCAAGAAAGGTAAAACATATTTCATATTAGTATTGGCTATAAACCAGATATGGCTGCAAGATTCTCCTTATTATGCCTCAATGGGCAATTTTTCCATTATGGGATTGGATCCTAATGACAACTTCTACAACTTTAATCAAGTTTCGGTTATGAATAATTGGACAATTGATGTAATAGTTAATGGAACCACTGAGTTCACTTTGGATGCTTGGGATTTGATTCAAGATCCAGATACTGCAGTTTATCAGTATGAAAGTACATCTGGTTGGGGTGCTAATCGTCAGTATTGGGGCAAAAATGTTTCAGACATCATAGCAATGACTAGTGCTAATGGTGAGCCTGATTACGAAGTCACATTTGGAGCTGCAGATGGGTTTATAACACCATTTTGGAAATGGGAACCACCTTACAATAAATCAGAAGTCGAAAATAGCATGTACAATAATGGAACCCATGTTATTCCTCGTTCTGATGATGACTATGTTAACGGAACAGAGTCTAGTCTAGGTGTCCCAATTCCAGCTACGGATTTAATCATGAATTTAGCATGGAAAATCCAAGAATTTGGAGAAACTTATGACGGGGTTCTTGATGATCCTTGGCCCATATCGAAAATTTTATCATATTCGAGTGGACCTTTCAACGTTCAAATACCAGGTAGAAATCGAGCAAACTATGCCAAATGGGTGACTGAAATAATAGTAGATTATTAATCAACCCTTTAATTTCAATTTAATATCTTTTTTTTCCTTTTTAATAATAAATAAAGTGATAAATTTGAAGAAAAAAATAGTATTACTTGTGCTTATTGCATTTTTTACCATTAGCTATATGAAGATTCCTACTGGAAATGCTTATCCTGGAGATGGTGATTGCCAGAATTATCATAAGATTATTCCAATTGATGTTCCAATAGATAATTCAGCAAATATTATATTAGATGGAGTTGCAAATGAAGGATTTTGGTCAAAACCTGAAAACCAAATAGGAAATGTGAGTATTCCGTTAGCATCGATTAGATATAATGATTCAAATCCTCCTGAACTTTTGTTTAACATGAGTGCAATTTTTATAATGAATGCCCAATTTCTCTATATTCTATGTCAATGGGAAGATAATACTACTTCACCAGAAGATTATGTTACCGATGGGTTACTCTTTTGTTGGAATATAAATGTGATTAATTTCTCTGCATATTATCCATTTGGAATGAGCACCGAACATATGGGTGGCGGTAAAATAGATAGTTGGAAATGGCATCATCATACTTCCATTTCGAGTGGAATACCTTCTTTATGTGAGGATGATTGCTTTCAAGATGACGGGTGGGTAAATCCAAATCCAGAATTGTCCCAGATTAATGCTGCATTTACTTATGTTACAAATGTCTCTTACACATTAGAGATTAGCAGACCATTAGTCACTAGTGAAGAGTACGACGTACAATTCAACAAGCACAAAGAATATCTATTCAATTTGGCGGTTTATGATAATAATTTACACGAAAATCATGCGATGTCATGGACTTACAGTCTAGATTTGACAATTGAGACAGCTCCCCCAGCAGTACCGGGATATCTCACTTTAATAATGATAGTAATAACAATGATTGGAATAATTGCACTTCTAAAAAAAAAACGATTAAAAATAATTAAATAAACTTAAAATCATATGGAAACACGTAATTTTTACATAATAGTAGCAAGCGTTATAATTGGACTGGTTGTCTTTTGGTTAATGATGATTGCTTTCTTGGAATTCAATCCATTTGAAGATCCAAATAAGATAACGATAGATGGTAATGGAACGTCATCAACTGTAAAACTCTCTATTAGTGAATTGACTTCGGGAAAGTACGACCTCGTAGAAGATAAAACCTTTCATATAAAAAATAGTTTTGAAACTGAATATGATGTAGTGTATTCAGGAATTTCACTTTGGAGTATTATTGAGGAAGAAAACCTTATATCTCAATCTGCTTCAGGATTAGAATTTCGTTTCTATGCTCGTGATGGGTATAGTTCTCCAAAATTTCTTAATTTATCTATCTTAGAAGCTAATTCTGATTTAGTGATCTTGGCGTTTGAAGAGAATGGTGTTCCTCTCTCTGTAGACGGTCCCTTGAGAGCTGTGATGGATCAATCTACTATGCCAGAAGGAGAATATAGTTCGCAATATTCAGTACAAAAATTAACTAGAATTTCAATAAGAATTACTTAATCTTAAAGAAAAGAGGATAAGTTGTAAATATCTTGACTATGAATGGAGAAAATGATGACTTAAAAGAATTGAAAGAATTAATTGCATCTAATGAAACTTATAAGGAAACTGGTTATAGGTCTAAAGATAACAAAAGATTAACGACTTTAGATTTAATTTATTCTGCGATAATAGGTGTACTAGGAGGAATCATATCCAGTCTAGTTCCATTCGGTTTGTTAATAAAATTTTGGTATCCTTTCACGGGGGGAACACAACTGGTTAGTGGACATCATGTTATTTGGGGTGTTATTGTATATGGCTTAACGAAAAATAAGAGAGATATAGTTTTAACCATGGTCTCAAAAGGAATTTTAGAATTTTTATTAGGCGATCCTTGGGGGTTATTAATCTTAATCGTAAATATCGTGGAAGGGTTATTGCTCTCACTTGGATTTTACATCATGGAAAAGTTAAGAGAAGGTGAATCTAAATTAGGGTGGGGGATTGCTGGTGCATTTGGGAACTTTTTTCAAGCTCCATTCTTCTGGATAATTAATCAAAGATGGTATCTACATTGGTCTTTATGGGCTTTAGCTTTTATTTTTGCCTTAATTTCTGGAATTTTAATAACCGGTATTCTTGGTAGAACTATAAAAAATGGTTTAATTAAAGCAGGCGTTCCAACTACTTTTTAAAGGAGTGATTAAAATCGCCATTACGGATTTGGCTTTATCTTTTGAGGATTTTTCGTTTATTTATGGCGAAGATAAGACCAATTTACCAGCTGTAAGAAACATAAATTTCAACCTTAATCAAGGTGATGTTTTAATTTTAGCGGGACCTAGTGGTAGTGGAAAATCCACCCTTTCATATGCCATGAATGGGATTATTCCTTGGAGATTAAAAGGGTTTATGAAAGGAGATGTTAAAATTTATGGAAAGAGTATCTGGGATTATAATTTTACCGAATTAAGTAAATTGGTTGGTTTAGTGAAACAGAATCCATTAGAACAAATGACTACTTTTACAGTTAAAGATGAACTTGTTTTTGGGCTTGAAAATTTACAGTTCGATAAAGATATAATAGAAAAAAGGGTGAGAGAAATATCTGAATTTATGGGTATCTCTCAAATTTTAAACAGAGATATAGAACAACTAAGTGGGGGTCAAAAACAACTCACAATATTAAGTTCTTTTCTCATAATGGACCCCAAAATCTTAATTTTAGACGAACCAATAGCATTCTTGGACCAACAATCTGAAAGTATGCTGTTAACTCAATTAAAAAAGTTAAAAGAATCCGAATCGTTTAAAACCACCTTGATCATAATTGAGCACCGTTTATCGAGAGTAATGGATATAGCTGATAGGATTATAGTTCTGGATGGTAATGGTGAGCTTCACCTTAACGGTAAATTATCGGAAATTCTCATTAATAATTTTACTCCATTAAAATCCTGTAATGTCAGATTACCTTGGATTATCGATTTATATAATGATTTTAAAGAGATATCCTTGGAATATAAGAATACCAAAAATCCTACAAATTTCAATGAGTTATTAGAAATACAACAAAAATTATCAAAAGAAAACCTTTTAAAATTGCGGGCTCTACTTATTGAAAAAGAAATATTACCAAAGGCTCTTGAAAAATTTAAATCTTTTGAAGAAGTTATTGAATTTCAAGATTTATACATAGAATCTTTAAAAGATGCCCACGATAATAGGGAAGAACAAACAGTTAATAAAGATGGTAATAATTATATTCTTAAAACCAATAATGTAGATTTTCTTTACCCAAATAGCGGAATTAAAGCAATTAGTAATCTTTCAATAAATATCCAAAAAGGAGATTTTATTGGTCTAGTTGGACCAAATGGATCCGGGAAAACAACGCTACTTTATTTATTAGCTAATTTATATGAACCTTCGCGCGGAACTATATACTTTAACAATCAGAATATTAGAGATATTGGAGCATTGGAATATGCAAAACAAATTGGGTTTATTTTTCAAAACCCCGAGAATATGATATTGAACTCAACTATTAAGGACGAGATTCTCTATGGTCCGAAGAATTTTGGTATGCTTGAGAATATCTCAGAGGATTATATGACAAAATTAATACGCATTATTGGGAAAGAAAAATCCACAAAAAATCCTTTTAAGCTTAGTTGGGGGCAGAAAAGAAGATTGAACTTAAGTTCTATATTTGTCTATAATCCTGAAATTATTCTATTAGACGAACCTTTTATCGGGCAAGATCAAAGAACCATAGATTCACTAGTAGAAACTTTATATCTTGAAAATAAAAGAGGAAAGACCATAATAATTTCATCTCACGATTATCATCTTCTGTTGAAATATACCAAACGGATTTTAGAACTTAATAGAGACGGTACAGTAAGAGACTTTGACAATAAAGATAATTATTTTAGTAAGCATAGAAATTTAGGGCCTACTCTTCTCTTAGATTCGATAGATGAAATGCTTAGCGGGGTGCTTAATCATAAGTAAAAAGAATAAGCTATTGGATAATAAACAATTAATTTTTGCGTATATTAAAGGAACTTCTCTAATGCATAAAGTAAATCCAATTTCTAAGTTGGTATTCCTTGTTTTTTTAACGATTTTTACATTTTTAGTACAAAGTTTAATTTTATTAATGGCTCTTTCAATATTTATTATCCTGATAATATTATTAAGCCAAATTTCCTTGAAAATGCTTATAAGGAAGCTGAAAATTCTCTTCTTCATTTTAATCATTAGTTTAGTTCTTAACATATTTTTCAATGCTATACCTAATGAAGAAGAAATTATTTTGTTCTATTTATTTAACCTAAAATTCTTACCAATCAGAAAACTAGCGTTGTATTTTGGATTACGAGCAGTTTTCATATTATTTACATTATATACTTCAGCAATATTATTCACTAACACAACATCTACGAAAGATTTTGTCTATTCTCTAATTAGACTTAAAATTCCGTATAAATTTTGTTTTGCTTTTATGGTGGGAGTTAAATATATTCCTACGATAGAACAAGAGGCAAAAACAATAGCTCTTGCTCAACAAGCAAGAGGATTCAGTTTAGATAGGGTTAAAAGCTTTCGAAAGGCTTATGCGTTTATATCTGAGAGATTAATTGGGACACTTGTTTCAATCTTAAGAAAAGGACATACAACATCTCTTTCAATGGAAAACAGGTGTTTTGGGATAGACAAAAAAAGAACAAATTTGATAGTTATTAGGTTTCATGTTAGAGATTTCATATTTATTTTTATTTGTATCTCCCTATTTATTTTAGGAGTACTTTATCTATTTGGAGTTTTGCCAGGTCCCCAACCACCATCTTTGTATCGCTTGTATAAAAATCTTGTTTAAATTTTACTTATTTTCTCTTAGTTCGTGTACTCTGCCGAAAGAATTCATACTTTTTACTTATTCTTTTTCTAAACTTATGCCAACTTATTGATTTTTTCACCACTAAACCTAAAGCTATCTTATTTCTTCTTTCCCATCTACCAACAAAAAATAGCAATATAGCTGATATAATCATTAAAAAAGGACCAATTCCAGGGAAAGTTATTCCAAAATTAGATACTAAGCTAGATGGGTCTAAAGCACCGGAGATAAAAGGAGTAAGGCTTATAAAAACTAACAGTAGTAACGGATATATTAATTTCGTAATTGCTGAAAGTCTTAGACTGATGAAATTTAATTGAGAGTTAATTATACTCGCTATGAAAAAGATTGTGGTTAAATAAGGAGCAATTTCACCAAAATTTAATTTCCAAGTGTAAAGGTTGTTAAAAAAGTAAATGTGATCTAAAGTTATTTCCCCACTCTCATAGACAATCCATGGTAGTATAATCGAAAGGTAATAAATAAAATCTAAAACAAATATTAAACTAATCTCGACGATAAGCTTGTGTTTTTCCCTACTTATTTCTTCAAATGTCGTTTCATTTATTTTCTGGAACTTCCTTCGGATAGACAAAACAAGAGGTATGGCAACTATGATTAAGATAATGATAACAAAAGGGATAGTTAAATTAGTTTTCATAATGCCTGCTGAGAAGATCTCAGAAGAAAACCATACATTAGTCATGTTCTTTAAATTGACTATAATATAATAATCAAGGTGTGAACTAAAAATTGTTGGAGATATTTCTCCTTCCCAATAGATTCCATCGGTTTTAATGAGAGTTTTTCGTTCCCAACAAGTCCCGATAATCTCTGAATATCTATAGACTATTTGGAGTGAATCGATCTCTTCCGATGAGTTTACTCTTAAAGCAATACATAGATTATCTCCACGAATATTCTGAGTCTTATAAACGTTAGTTATGTTGATTTTAGGTGGTAAGGGTCCATCATTTAGAATAAAATCAATAAAGAATTTAGACGAGCCCTCAAATCCCGGAAAACCGTGATGATCGTTAGGAAAAATCTGAAGAAATTTAGTAGTATGCTGAACAGCATCGAAAGTGCCCTTGATTGAACTATAATGAAAGAAATCATCGTTTGTTCCTATTTGCCACATTATTGGTGGAAGTTTGGTAGATTTCAAATAATAAATAGGGTCAAATCTTAAGAGTTGGTTTGTCAGATATGAATCGGGAATGTCTTTAACATTTTTACCTAATAGCCAGAAAATTAATTTATCAGGATGAAGCAAATTTTTAGCGATATCCCCTATTGCTATATACGCTGTAACGCCAGCAATTCTCTCTCCTGCAATTCCTGCTAACCACATAGCATTTAATCCCCCATATGATTTACCTGTAACCATAATTTGAGAATTATTTACTAATGGAAGATTTTCAAGGACTCTCAATCCTTGAATTGCTCCACATAGAGTTAGATAAAAATGAGCTGACTCGTTATATGCTCCTTCATAATAAAGATTCCCTGATTCTGGTTCTGCTCCGTTTGATTTACCATGACCAGGATGGGAATGACATAAAACGATAAAACCTTTCTCTAAATATGGGATAGCTAAATCGAAGGCATCTTCTATTTTTCCATTTAATCCATGCATACATAAAGCTCCTGGATTTCTACTCTTGATAATATTAGGATAGAGTAAAACACCATATAATGTAAGATTCTGAGGTTGTGCTCCAACCCAATTGGGAGAAGTAAAAGAAATATCTTGAGCATGTAATTCATAAATTTTATTGGAGTAAGTGATAGAATGTAATATGGTCCGATTGTCTCCATAAACTATATTTAACGGTGTATTATTAACACGTTCAATTTCATTTTCCCAAAAGTCCAAGATATCAAAATTATCACCATTAGCAGATACAGAGATATAGGAAGAATCCTTGATACCAGACGATGTAAAAATATCTGACAATAAAGGAATAATAAGAAATGATATTACAACAATCAATCCTATTATAAAATTAATCTTTTCCTTCTTTTTAGATGAAGATTTTGAAAGCATTATTAGGATAAATTGATATCCTTTCTTATTAATAATTTCTTCTAATTTTTAATAAACCTAACATAATCAGACGTGTAATTTTTTTAGAGATGTAATATTATTGAAATCATGCAAAGTGCATCTGAGATTGTGAAAGAGATACAAAAAAAATATAAAATAATTGGGAGAACAGAAGAGTTAGAGAACATTATTTTAGCAAGGTTAGTAGATAAAAACATAATCATTGAGGGAGAAGTAGGCGTAGGTAAAACGCGGATAGCAAAAGCGATTGCTTCTTTTTATGATACTGAATTTGCCCGTATCGATTGTTCTGAAGAAACATTACCTCATAATTTAGTCGGTTATTTTGACCCGCCCTTAGTGATATCAAAAGGTTACTTAGAAGAATCATATATCTACGGTCCACTTGCTTCTTCCATGCTAAACGGAGGTTGCCTTTTTATAAACGAAATTAATAGAATGCCTGAAAGCACCCAAAATTCACTCTTAACGGCATTAGATGAAGGTATTTTAGAAATCCCTAAATTAAAAACTATTAAGGCTCATAAAAAGTTCTTCACCATCGCTACTCAGAACCCTTCAGCTCATGTTGGTGTGACTGTTATTGGAGAAGCGTTAAAGGATAGATTTATCTGGATTAATTTGGATTTTCAACCTTCCGCTGAAGAAATTCTTATTATCAAACAAGAAGCTGATTTAGATAATTCTGGTGGGGAAAAAATTGCTCAAATCTCTCAACAAATAGTGGATCAAACAAGAAATAACACTTCAATAAGGAGAGGGAGTTCTATAAGGGGTGCGATTGACTTAGCTCAATTGATTTATAAAACTGAAAACAGCGACAGCACAAAAAATTGGGTTAATACCTCAGTTATGGCCTTATATAACAAGATTGAACTGGAAGATGGTGTTACTAGCTCAAAAAAGGAGATAATCACTAACATCGTATTATCGGTTCTAAATAAAGTGGATTTTCAATAATCGATGATTTCTCCTATTCCGAGGAGATTGAGAATAAAAGGCTTCATGTAAGACTTACAGAAAGTTTTCCGGATGAAAAAATCCTTAGGTATGAAATCATTCGAAAAATTAAGAAAAAACCAGATTATTATCAACATTTAGCGAATGCATTAGATTATAAGCAGATCAAAGAATTAACCTACTTATCTATTCACCATAAAAACCTTGAAGCAATAATGGGACTGCTAAAATCAAATGTGTACGCTGCAACAGACGCATTAGATTGTGATGAAGGAGTGAAATTCTTTTCAGAAAAAGCAAAAGATTCTGAAGCTTCTATGGCTGAAGTATACTTCTTTATAAGACGACCAATTTCAGAAAAGTATAAACATGTCTTTAGACGATTAGCAAGGCAGAGTATAATAAAAACCTCGTTAAAAATAACTAGTAAGGGAATTAGAGGAAATTTTAAAAAGACTACTCCTTCTTATCAGATAGGTCATCCAGAGTTTGACATAGACGAAACAATTCAACATAATCCATTAAATATCTATAAGAAAACTCTTACCTATAAAGATATCTTCGGAATACAAAGAAAAAAGCAAAAAAGAAAAATTATTATGATCTTAGATACGAGTGGGAGTATGTATGGGAAGCTTCTACTTAATGCAGCACTTACTACGTCCGTATTAGCTTATAATATGGAGAAAGAAAGCTATGGTGTTGTACTTTTCAACTCCACGGCTATGGTTCTTAAAAAAATAAATGAGAAGAAGCCGGTCATAACAATTATAGATGAAATTCTCGATTCGGAAGCAGCTGGTTTTACTAATATTAGTATCGGTTTAGAAAATGGATTAAAAGAATTAAACAAGGTTAAAGAAAAAACTAGACATAAATTTGGGATTCTAATCACAGATGGAAATTATAATAGAGGAGGAAATTTGGAATCTCTAATAGAGGAGGCAAAAAAATACCCCAAATTACATGTAATCGGAATGCCGGCTGAAAATGATGCTGAAAGAGGAATTGATACTTGTCGAGAAATAGCTCGAGCTGGAAAAGGTAAATTTTATGCTGTTAATGATTACAAAGAGATTCCTCGGGCATTGATAGAATTGTTATCTCAGGTATAATATAAAAAATTTTTACTCTAGTTACCCGAACTAAGGTAATGTTTTGCTAACTTCTTAGAAATTCTTCTCAATGTTTCAGAAAGAGCAGATTTTGAAATGCTTAAATCATTAGCAAATTCGCTTAATGAAACATTTCTTGGAATGTTAAAAAATCCATTTTGATAAGCAAGGCTTATTATTTCGTTTTGTCTTTGAGTGAGAAGAGTCGATTTATAATAGTATCCTATACGTTCAATTTTAGCTTTTATACCTTTTTTATTTAGTTGGATCAAAAATTTATCTACTTTAGACCGGTTTGTAATAGCTTCTATTCTAATTTTTCCGTCCTTTACAAGTACAGGATAAGAGATTAAAAGCTCAGTTTTAACTAGGGTGTTCAATATCCAAGGATCTACTCCTTTTACATTAAGTATTACAAGAGTTTCACCTTCATACAAGATTTGCGCAGTTTTCTCAGTTAATTTCTCTCTAAAATCGGAAATGAAACGCTTTACTGAGGGACCTCTTATTTGGAATGAAGTAATCCCTAAGTTTTCTCCAATTGGAAAGTTAGATAGAATATGAAAATTCAATTCGGGATAGTTTTTGTTGAAAGTTGCAAGCCATTTATCCTGTGGAATTTCTATACTAAGCTTAATTTGAACGATATCTTGAGACATAGTAGGAAAAGTTCTACTATTTAAAAAAACTTTACCTGTAAAGGATTAATTTCCTTCCTTCAACAAAATTATAAAATTACAACCTTGCGAATAATCCCCCATTACTCTATCTTCGACCCCCACCTTCCCACCATAGCGAACTATTATGTTTTTCACTAGTGACAACCCTATACCCATTCCACCCGTGCTTCTATCCTTTTGATAATTCCGTTTAAAGATGGTTTTTTTTCTATCTTCGATTATTCCCAAGCCATTATCTTTAAATTCGATTTTTACAAAATTTTTGCCTTCGTGAGAAACTTTCGATAAGTTTATCCATAACCTAATTTTTTCACTGTCGTTATGAATAACCCCGTTTATTAATAAGTTTTCGAAGGCGTCAATTAGAAGCTCACCTCCCATAACGCTAGGAATTTCTTGAGTAGGGTTAAAACTTATTTCTAATTCCCTTTCATGAAATCTTGAGCGAAGTTCTTCAATTGTATCTTCAATCACTTTTTTCACTTCTATAGATTTTATGCTCATTTCTGCCTCTTCTATTTCTGAGAGTTTTCGTACATTCGAAACCAATGATGCTCCTCTTTCTAACTGTTGTTTGATTATCTCAACCATATCTTTTTCTTTTTCTGAGATGTCAGAATTTCCATTCCAAATATTCATTAATTGAACTGACGCATTAATATTGTTAAGAATATTACTCACATCGTGTGCTAATAAATCCTTAAAGAAATCAGCTTTATCGTATGCTTTTTTATATCGGTCTTCAGATTCTTTTAACTCTTGTTCTGCTTTTTTGCGCTTCGTAATGTCAATCGCGGCACCTTCAATCCGATTCTCATTTTCAAACATTCGAGCAGAAATACTCAACCAAATAGGTGTCCCATCTCTTTTGGTGACGAGTATTTCATACCCTTTAACTTCTTTATTAGTGCGAATTGCCTCTAAAATTTCAATCCGCTGCTGAGGATCGATATAATGGTCAGTAGCAACATAATCCGCTAAACATTCTTCTCTAGTATTATACCCAAATAGCTTAGCAAAAGTCTCGTTGCACTCTATAAATTTACCATCGCTTATCCGGGACCAGTATAATCCTACTTGTGCGTTATTGAAAAGATACTTGTATTTTTCTTCAGATCTTTTTAGTTTTTGCTCTGATACTATTTTTTCTGTTATATCTTCTGTCATTACTAAATCGGCAGTTCGCCCTTTGTAATTAATAGTTTTTGAAAAATTATCAATCCAAACAACTTCACCAGATTTTTTAATAATTCGATATTTATAACGGTTTACGACGTTAGGATCTCCCTCTTGTTTTTTTCTTGATTGTTCTAATACTTTTTCTCGATCCTCTGGATGGATTATTTTTCCGTATTCATAAGGGCTCCAGTCTTTAATATCTTCTTCATTATATCCACTCACATCAGTTGCTCGTTGATTTCTATACTTAAAAATTCCGTCCTGTATTATATAAATGCTCATAAAAGATTGTTCGGTAATATTTCTGAATGTTTCTTCAGACTCTTTTAATTTTTCTTCAGTCCGCTTACGGTCGGTAATATCTTTGAAAAAGCAATGCGCTTGCATGAATTTCCCGTTACTATCGTACTCTATTCTTCCATCTAACCAAATAAATCTGTGAATGCCGTCCTTTCTTATAATTTCATATTCCACATCTCTTATAATTCCGACTTCTTTAAAATATGAGAATCTAGACTTTAGCAATTCTCTACTTTTTAGAACTAAAAACTCTCCGAAACACTTCCCTAACACGTCCTCTTTATCATACCCTAAATAGTCAAGCCACGATTGATTAACATCTATAATATTAGAGTTTTTATCTAATGATTGATAAGGAATTGGAGCATAATCGTAAAATAGCCTGTTTCTTCTTTCTAATTCTCTTAATTTTAGTTCTTTGCTTTGTTTTTCCTCCATCACTTCACACACCTTTATATTTTACTCATTTATTGCTTTATTGATTAGAATCATTAATTCTTCAATTTTGAAAGGTTTACTAAGAAATGCCATAGCCCCCATTGAAATTGAAGGCTCCCTCATTGTTGTGTCCGCACTTGCAAAGATGATTTTTGTACCGCCATCAAGCTGTAATATTTCATTCATTGCGTCAAATCCATTCAATATTGGCATCCGGTGGTCCATAATGATTACTTTAGGTTTCTCGGATTGCTTTCTATAATTGTCAACGGCATCTCTACCATTTGTAGAGAATTCAACTGAATAATTCCCCATTTCTGCTAATATTATCCTGTAGAGATTTAGCAAAATGCGGTCATCGTCAACAACCATAATTTTAACGATAGTAGATCACCTTATACAAAAATATAGTATTAGATTTTGTATTTATGTATATCACAAAATAGAATGTTAAAGCCAAAATGAAGGATCAATGAATAATATAGCTCTATTCAAATTAAAAAGCAAAAATGAAATAAAAAAAAATATAGATATTAACTATTGGCAATTTCTTTTCCAAACTCTACACATTTTTCTATACTCTCCTGATCGGGATTCCATAAAGCACGAATACCATCATTAATTATAGAAAATCCATTATTCTCCAAGTGTTCTTTTATAATCTTTATTGATTCTCCGCTCCAACCATAACAACCAAATGTAGCAGCCTTTTTATTTTTAAAACGAAGACCCTTAATCATTTCTAAAATTTCGGCTGTTGATGATATAATTCCTCCTCCAATTGTTGGTGAACCTACAAGTATAGTCTTGGATTTGAAGATTTCTGTAATGATGTCATTTTTATCTGAGTTTGCTATATTATACAATTTTACATTTACAGCTTTATCAGTCTCCACTATTCCTTTACTAATAGCTTCAGCCATTCTCTTGGTTCCATCCCACATTGTATCATACAGTATTGTAATTTGATTCTCTTGATAAGCGTTAGCCCAAGCTAAGTATTTTTCAACAATTTGAGTTGGGTTATCTCTCCAAATTACCCCATGGCTCGTAGCAATAATATCGATTGGAAGATTAAGACTTAAAACTTCTTTAATTTTCTTATCAACAAACGTACTGAAAGGGGTTAGAATGTTAGCATAGTATTTAATGCACTCCGCAAAAAGTTCGTTTTGGTCAACAAGGTCATTATACATATATTCTGTGGCGTAATGTTGGCCAAAAGCATCGTTACTAAATAAGATATTATCCTTAGTCATGTAGCATGCCATGCTATCGGGCCAATGAAGCATTTTCATTTCAACAAAGACTAACTGTTTTTCATTTCCTAGATCTAAAGTATCACCCGTTTTTACTACTTGAAAATTCCAATCTTTATGATAGTGGCCTTTTAACGACTTAACACCATTAGCCGTACAATAAATTGGTGTGTTTGGTATGTGTTCCATTAGCTCAGGGAGTGCCCCGCTATGATCAATTTCAGCATGATTAGCTATAACATAGTCAATCTTATCTAAGTTAATTTCTTTTGAGAGATTCTTAACAAATTCTTTTGCAAAAGGCATCCATACTGTATCAATTAGAACAGTTTTTTCTTCTTTAATTAGGTAAGAATTATATGTGGAACCACGGTGTGTGGAATATTCATTTCCATGGAATTTCCTAAGTTCCCAATCTGTTTTCCCTACCCAAAAAACATTATTTTTGATTTTAAAACTCATATTTCTCATTCAATTTTATTTTTGTATTTATATATGTTAAGAGGTTTTTCTTACTATTTAAACAATTTTTCATTAAATTAAAAGAATGTTTTGATTGAAATGATATTAAAATTCTTTTCTTGAAAGAAAGTCTGCAAGATACAGAGGTTCTGGTTGTCTTTGATCTATAGTTGTTTTTAACGCGATTTCTACCGCTACACTTAAAGAAATTTTATACCCTTCACTAATAAACACAGGCTTCATACCATCGTTTAGGCAAACAGAATATCCTAATAGTTCTTGAGGCATATCCTTCGATTTATGGGGGTTGAATGCCCAAATTGGCGCTTTATTTCCTTTATTTCTTTTTAAGTTCTCCCAGTCTGAAAATCCAATAAAGGGATTTTTAGCTACTCCAAAAGTAGGAATTTTTAAAGCAAAACCCAAATGAACAGCTTCCCCAAATCGTTTAGGATGAATAATACCGTGACCATCACACATAATTATGTCTGGTGTTTCTGGAAGTAATTCTATAGATTTTGCTATTATATTACACTCTCTGAACCCTAAAAAACCGGGTTTGTAAGGGAAATTAATAGCGACTTTAACGAAACTATGATGTTCCATGATATTCGCGTGAAGATTCCATAGAACGGCACAGGCTATGCCCCACTCTTCATTCCTTTTATCATAATAAGAAACATCTACACCTACAACCCATTTAATTCTATTATACTGTAGGAACACTGGTTTCTGATTTTTTAGAATTTGACTGTATTTTTCTTGAATTGCTTCTGCTTCTTCTAGAGATAAATCTGTTTGGAGTAACTCGTGTTGCATTGATAATCCTTATATTTTTTCATATATATAATATTGTTAAAACGAGAGGTAATTAAAACAAGATGCTCCAAAATATCCCAGAATTCGTTAAAAAGAGAATGAAGTATCTAGAAAAACTCGACGCTGAAGATAGAGTTGATGGAACCCCTAGAATGGAAAGACTTCGTCAAATTCCTTCAGAGACGGGTAAATTTCTTGCTATATTAGCTGCTGGTGCCCCTAAAGGAAATTTTATAGAAATTGGAACTAGTGCGGGTTATTCTACTATGTGGATCGCGCTCGCTTGCATAGAGAGAGGCTGTAAAATAACAACATTTGAAATTTTAGAAGAGAAGATAAAACTTGCTAAAGAAACATTTCAGCAGAGTAAACTGGAAAATTATGTTGATTTAATAGAGGGAGATGCCCGAGATTATTTAAACGAAGAAAAAAACATATCTTTTTGCTTTTTAGATGCTGAAAAAGAAGTCTATGAGGCGTGCTACGATTTAGTTATTCCAAATATGGTAAAAGGAGGCTTGTTAGTAGCAGATAATGCAATTAATCTATATGATGTCTTAAAACCCATGATCGATAAAGCAATATCAGATAAACGAGTCGATGCCTTAGTAGTTCCAATTGGAAAGGGAGAGTTACTATGCAGAAAGATTTGATTCCACACTTTTAGACAACAAAACATAGAAATTATGCCTTTAACTTTTTAATTATAATTTGAAAGAGCTAGTCAACCTTAAAAGCTTAGATTTAAGTAACAATCAAATTATGAATCTTGATGGCATAGAAAACTTAAAAAGCCTAGAATATCTAAATCTCTCTAACAATAATATCAAAAATATAGAAAAACTTTCCAATTTAACCAATCTACTGACCTTGAAACTTAATGGCAATCCTGTAGAGAAATCTAGCCCTAAAGGATAACTGTTAAGTTTAAAATTATTTCGGAAATCTCGATGAAAGATTGGACTATTGAAGTTTCATATTATTTTCTTATTTTACTTATATAACTATGAAAAAAATATGGATAATTCATAATTCTTTACATGGGAATTCTGAGCAGATTTCAAAAACAATAGCAGAAGATCTAAAAACTACTTATGATGTAAGTATTGATAGTATTAAGAATATTACTCCCGAAGATATCGTTAAAGATGACCCATATGGTTTGGTTGTAGCTACTCGAATCCTAGCTTTTAGGTCAGATAACGAAATTAGAGAATTTATCAAAAACATGGATAGAGTCATAACTAAACCAATTTCGAAAGTTGCCTATTTCTCAACACATGCATTAAGATGGAAGAACTTTTTTATAAAAGGAATGACAAAGACTCTTGAAAAAGCCGAATGTGTTGGAGAAATCTGTCCCGAATTCCTTGAAGTAAAAATGGAAAAAGCTGAAGGACCAGCTATCGAGGGTTCCGATGTAAAAATTGGAGAATTCATTTCTACATTAAGAAATTTCATGAATTAATACTTTTAGAGTAAAATCAGATTCTACTCTACTTTCCTTTTTTTTAAGATATTTGTTCTTTAATATAAATATTAAAAATTTATACTCGTCTACCTTTTTAATAATAAATACTATCTTTTCTAATAAAGATAATAATTATTAAAGAGACATAAGATTGGTTCGACCCCTTACTGAAAAAAACATATGCTTGCGTTGTAAAGGAGCGAGATTATTATGTGGCAAGAAAACCTGTCCAATTTTATTAAAAAAATCGGTTTTAAAATCTCTTGTTCCATTTGAATTTGACAAAACACTTCGGAATGTAGAACTTTTCGGACCCAGTCCTCCAGGATTTTTTGTCGGTCATTTCAATTATCCAAAAGTTTACCTTGGTCCCTTAGTTCCTTTCCAAAAATTTGAAATTAACCTTGACATTTCTGATTATCACATTTTAGACGCTCCAGAGCTATGGTTCGGAAAAAGCTTAGTTGATATTGTAAGGTATAGGAGTAGTTTAGTGCGGAATAATTTCAAAATAGATGTCAATATTGGAAAGAAGAGTAGAAAAAACACTCCACCTTTAAAGGTTCAAAGATTGTTAGAGACTTCCCAAGAATTATCAATGGCAGCTCGCCCTGTAGATACTGAAACGAAGTTAGAAAAAATGAATCTTAGTATGATGATGGATAATCACGCGTTGCCTATGGGACCTAGTGGTATGACTGAGAAAATTAGGATTACGGAAAATACAAAGGTTCATCCAAAAGTAGAATATGTCGTTTCTGATACAGATTTAAATGCGACTGAAGCAGTTTCAAAGTATCTCTACTTTAAAGGGCAAGTTCCAGAATCTACGATTAAGAGAGTATTTTCAGCTGGGTTATTGGGTAAAAAAACAAGGCGTAGAATAGTTCCAACGCGATGGAGTATTACTGCAGTTGACGATATTATCTCTAAAGCGCTAATCAAAGAAATTAAAAGATTCCCCGAGATTGATAATTACCAAATATTTGAAAATACTTACCTTGACAATCATTTTAAAATTCTTCTCTTCCCCGGAAAATTTACTTACGAAATGAATGAAGCGTGGAGTACGAATTCTTTGTGGAATTCTTCTCTTGATGGTGTGCAGCGTTGTCTAAAGCCTCAAATTATGACTGATTACGAATTTTACAAAGGTAGAAAAGATTATGCCAGTAACATAACAGGAGCTTATTATGCGGCACGGAAATCCGTCTGTGAGTATCTTTTCCATATTAAGCGTCAAGCACGCGTATTAATC
Source organism: Promethearchaeota archaeon (assembly GCA_013375475.1). Classification (GTDB taxonomy): domain Archaea; phylum Asgardarchaeota; class Lokiarchaeia; order Sigyniarchaeales; family SOKP01; genus SOKP01. The sequence continues at coordinate 70 of JABXKD010000065.1, read as the reverse complement.
TTTAGAGAGGTCTCTGGGGGATATGTTGTGCCCCTCGGGGTATGGCTAATTAGAGAGACCGTGAGAGATG
>JABXKD010000064.1 GCA_013375475.1 Promethearchaeota archaeon | reverse complement strand
ATTTTCTATTATAAAAATACGAGCTTTCCCTTACATTTCTAATTTTTTATTATAAAAACTCTTAAATGATTTTTATAAACATATCTAAATATCATTTTCTTTTTAAAAACAGAAAAATAAAAAATGTTATAAGCATAATTTTTAATTATCTATGTAAGTTTTATTTTATTACAATAAAAACAATTAAAGCTTAATAAAATTAAAGGAAATCGACGGAGAGATTTTTCAAATGTTTGTAAGTATGCTGATCATTTGGTGGGTTAAGGAGATTGATGGAGGGATAGTTTAAATGCCCGTGGGTATTCTGATTATCCGATGGGACAATGAAATAGGGCCGATAAATGAAGGGTTTTATCCTGATAACCTTAAAATCACAAATAACCTACTCACGCAGGTATACTCTTCCCATAGGTATCAAAGTCTAAAACCAGGATTTGCTAGCATTTCGTTAAAAAATAATAAAGTTGTTTCTTTCTTTTCTGGTGTAGGAGATGACCATATTAGTGTGGAGAATTATGTAGTTGCATTATTATTGCGTAGGGATGAAAAGCCAAGCAAATATCGAGAGATATTGAAAACAATTGCAGCTGATATTCTTGACCAAACTCAAGATGGTAAATTTTTAAAGCTTCTGCCTAACCTTTATAAAGATTTGGCTAAAATATAAGTAAAATGTTATTATTAAAAAAAGTATAATAAAGTAAGCTAATTTTCTTCAATTTTCTTTACAAAAATCTTACCAGCATCATTGATATCAACAAGATCGACATCCTGTAAATTCTGAACTATTTTTTTTACTAATACTATAGGCGAACTAAGAGCGTTTCTCAAATCTTCCATTGCCATTACTCCTACTTGTTCCAGTATTAAAAATGCTTTGAACTGAGTCTCATGCTCCATCAATTCAGTCAATTTATTGTAATAATGAATCTTTTTCAAATTCTTTTTCTTAAATTCTCTAAGGTTTTCCATCTCAGAATTCAATTTTCTTACTTCCTCGTCCGCTATCCGTTTGTTCTCTAAAGCATCTTCTAGTTTTTTAATCAAATTCTCTTGCCTGGTACGAATTTCATCAAACCTAGATTTCAAATCCTTTGCTTCTGAGGTTGCTTCAGTGGAAACTAACTTGCTATCTAAGAGAAATGTATCTAAATCGGAGATTTTACCAATTAAATCTTGTTTTTCTGTGATGTGATCCGTTCTTAGTTGTTCAAATTCCTTTTTCCACTTTTGATCCATATCTGACAAGAGTTTTACTTGCTCGTCCTGTAATTTATCCGCAAAAGCTTGAAGTTCCTTTACCTTATTTTCTAAAGATTTGATGTTTCCGTCTCTAAGAATTAACTCTGAATTCCTCTCGGCTAATTCAGCTTTAAGGTTTCCAATTGTTTCGAAACTTTCGTCTAATCTCTTCTGAGTTGGGATGTTTTGTCTTTTCAAAAATTCCAGTTCTTTTTCTATAGCAAGAACTTCGCCTTTCGCAAAGTCATGTTCACTTTCTCTTTCATTAAGTAATGCTCTTTGTGTTCCGATTAATTCTTTTAATTCTAATACATCTTCTGGAATGTCATACATTCTGGTTATCTTAATTTTCTGTTCTTCAATAATATTTTCCTGATTACTGATTACTCTTTTTTGCTTTTCCATTATTTCTTGTAAGCGATCGATTCTCGATTGGAGAACTGCAGTTTCTTTCTCGCTCGATTCGATCCCATCTATAACATTTTTAAGATCTTCCGGCATTGGGTATTTACTCGATTCTTTAATTAATAGTATTGATAATTATGGTATAATTGAAAGATATTTTCATTCTTTATCTATTCTAACCACTTCTTATTATTATTGAGATAATAGATTCAATTTAAAAACTTATCGAATTGATAAATATATCGTACCTAATTATGAAGATGCAATATTTAAAGGAAGAGAGGTGGTAAATAATGGCTGTTTTTTACTTTAAACCCAAGATTATTGATCCTTTTATTTTTGTATTGTACGAATATCAACAGGGTGAACAAAAAATAGAGCTGAAAGAGATCACCTTCTTTGAATCTAAAACGGATATTTTAAAGTATATCAAAGAAAGTGATCTTAAAATTTCTATAGAAAAAAGCGATAAAGAACAATCTATCCTCATCCAATTACAAAACTCGATTAATGATTATTTAACAGATGGTAAAATAGAACTCTTTGAGAAAATGAAGGATTTGGACATTTTACTTGATCTTAAAAATAATTTTAAATCAGATTTTTCAGAAAAAGTTTTACACGCTCTTATTAACATCAAACCCGGTGAACTCACTACATACTCAGATTTAGCCAAAAAGATTAATTCGAAAGCGTATAGGGCTATAGGAGGAGTTCTTAAAAACAATCCACTACCTTTGATAATACCTTGTCATCGAGTTATAAAAAAAGATGGAAAAATTGGCGGTTTCATGGGAAAAATGAACAATGAGTGGCAAACCCAACTAAAAAGAAGCTTATTAGAAATTGAAGGCAATGTTATATCAGATTGATTTCGTTTCTAATTTATTATCCCTAATTTTGCGTGAGTATTGTAATTCTTAGCGTTCTAAGGTAATAGAAACTAATTTAAAAGTTAATTACTTCTAAATCATATTATGGTTAGAATATCCGCTCTCCGTCCTTATTGCCCTAATAATCCAAGCGATTTCACTACAAATCCATATGATGTCATTGGAAAAGTAGAAGAACAAGAATTAAAACAAAACTTGAATTCGTTGATTCACCTCATTTTACCCGATGGTGAAGGAGAGGAAGTCTACAACAATGCCTTAAAAGCTTATACAAACTTTAAAGCATCTAATATTATTAGTCGAGAAGAAAAACCAAGTATATTTGTTTACCGTCAAGAATCACCTCATTTTAGTCAAGAAGGATTAATTATGGGAATCGCACTTCAAGATTATGAAGAAAACAACATAGTTAAACACGAGTATACTCGAGTGAAACCACTTGAAGATCGAACTAAGCATATTACAACTTCTAATGTAGCAGCGGGGCTCGTGTGGTCAGTTTTTCGCCATGATATTGAGATTAATAAGGTAATCGAGCAGATTAAACAAAAAGAACCTAAATTTGACTTCAATAAATACGGTTATCGCCACATACTTTGGCAGGAAACAGAACCTAATATTATTACCAGATTATCTGTTCTTTTTAAAGATAAAAAAGTCTATATCGCTGATGGTCACCACCGAGCAGCAAGTGCAGCAGAGTATCGTAAAATTCAAATGGAAAAAACCAACGAAAATGAAAACTCTAATTCTCCTTGGCAATTTTTATTATCTTATGTTGCCTCAGACGATCAGATTCGAATTCTGCCTTATAACCGGGTTATTAAAAAATTAAAAGATGGTAAGGCTGAGTTTTTAAGAAAGTTGGAGGAAATTTATTATATTAAAAAAGTTAAAACAGCTTTTAATCCAAATAGAAAAAATCAAACTGCACTCTGCATAAAAGGAAAATGGTATAAATTAGAAACTAAAGAGAAAACTTATGACTCAAGACGGGACAGCTTAGATGTAGCTATTCTTCAAGATAAAGTTTTGGGTCCGATATTAAGGATTATCAACATTCGTTCTGACGATAACATTTTCTTTGTTGGGGGATTACAAGATCCAAATACCATGGAAGAGTATACAACTGAAAAAGGAAACGACGCATTTTTCAATCTTTATCCTGTTGATATAAAGGATTTGGAGTCAATCGCTGATTCAGGAGGAGTGATGCCGCCAAAATCGACATGGTTTGATCCTAAGCTTTTATCGGGTTTAGTTCTCCACGATTTAAGCGAAGATTAACAATTTCTATTTAAAATTGGAGTTAAAAAGATTGAATAAACATATAAAAAATGTAAAAAGGTATGGAACATGCTCCAAAGATTGCTACGGTTCATGTGTATTTATGGGAGAATGGAACGATCAAGCTCCTGAGAAGAAATTAATAATTGCTAAACCATTAAAAAACCACCCTCTTACAAATGGTTTTTTTTGCCCAAAACTCAATCACAGGGAAGAGTTACTCTACCATCCTAATCGATTGAAATCAGCTTTGTTACGTTCAAGTCCTAAAGCTACAAACTCTTTTAAGCCAATTAGTCTTGATCATGCTTTAAATCTTATTTCAGAAAAACTAACAACAGTTAATAACAAATTTGACCCATCTTCTATTGTAGCCGCTTTTTACGCTGGAAATAGCGGATTGATATCGCAATTTTCTCCAAATAGATTCTTCGGTAAACTTGGTGCTACAATCACAACTGGAGGTATATGTAACGAAGCTGGAAATCACGCGTTAAGCCAAATATTCGGTAATTATTCAACAACAAATCCCTTCCAAATAAATAATCCCAATAATAAATTAATTGTCATTTGGGGTAGTAATTTATCTGATCGAAATAATCATGCTTATTTCTTAGTTCAAAGAGCAATTGAAAATGGTTCAACAGTTGTTGTAGTGAATCCTGTTAAAATAAAACTAGCAGAAAATGCCTTTTTACATCTACAACCTTTCCCAGGTACTGATTATTTGATTGCAAAATATATTATGAACAAAATTGTATTAGCCGAAAAATATGATATAGATTTCCTCACTCATCATGTTGATAACTACAAAAAACTTCTTAATGAAGTTCAAAAAATCGACGAATCTAGAATTTTTCACCATACTGGATTAACGCGTGAAACTTTAGACGCTTTTGTAGAAATTCTTGTTAGATTTAAAAACAAGACCTTGTTCATTGTAGGATTTGGACCTCAGAAGTACTTTTACGGTGGAAAAAATTTGAAAATAATTGCGCTAATCCAAGTCCTCCTTGGAAATTTCGGGAAACAAGGGTCAGGATTTTTATTCTCTCAAAGTGGTTTTAATAAAGAATTTACAGACTCGCTTATGAGTTATATCACACTTGCACATTTATACCCCCCATGTAATAGCATTCCACTGGTAACTCTAGGATCTTCTTTAGACTCGGATAAGTTTAAGATGTTATTTATCTATAATCTTAATCCTGCAAGTTCTCTACCGAATCAGACTATTTTAAGAAATTCGTTGTCCCGAGATGATCTTTTTATAGTAGTTTTGGATATGTTTCTAAACGAGACCACGAAATTTGCAGATATCATAATCCCCGCAAAATTCGATCTTGAATGTGATGATATTATACCACCTTATTTTACCCCTGGATTATCGATAAATCAAGGTGGTCCATGTCCATATCCTGATTGTGTATCAAATTACGAATTTTTTCAACTATTAGCAAAAAAAAAAAAATGGGAGGGTTATAAGCTTTTTCACGAAACTCAAGAAGAAATTTTCGAAAGGTGCGTTGAATTATTACCTAAAGAAGCGCAAAAAAGTTTAAAACTCCATGGATATTATATTCCTTTTGGAATTAATGATGTTCCTTATAAAGATTTAAATTTTCCAACTTTTAATGGAAAGATTCAAATTCAAAGCTCCGATTTAGAAATATTTGATCCTGAGCTAGATTTTCTTTTACACCGAAATCAAAACGAGTTTTATTTACTCTCCCCGGCTCATAAATATTTCATTCACTCCCAATTGGGTGAAGTTCATAAAGAATTCGAGAATGTTTTTGGCAAGATATTTTTAAATCTCTATGATATCAAATCAATCGGATTGGAACCTAACGAAAAAGTATTGGTTTCTAACAAGTTTAATAAAGCGCAATTTATTTTAGATCAAAATAATGATTTAAAATCCGGAACCGCTTTAATTAATTCCGGGTTACCATTTGCTAACTCGGCTTATGAGAATGTTAATTTTTTCACGCCAGAAAAACCAGAAGAATCACAGTTATCAGGAGCTTACTTTTCTGTAATTATAAAAATATCCAAGATTTGACCTATTATAAGTGTAGGAAGAAAAGAAAGAGAAACAACTAATTTTTATAAATTTTTTAAGAAATTTGACATTTTTTCAGCGATTTTCGTAGCTGCGGAAACTTGTGTTTCTATTGTCTGAGCTGCAATATGAGGTGTAAGAATTAAATTACCTTCACAATTAATTAACTCCAAATCTTTGAGAGGTTCCTCTCTAAAAACATCTAATGCGGCTCCACCGATTTCTTTATTAAATAACGCATTGATTAAAGCCTTTTCTTCGATTAGCTTTCCTCTAGCAGTATTTATTAGAATAGAATCTTTTCTCATCAGTTTAATGTTTGATCCATTAATGGTGTTCTCTGTCTGAGAAGTTGCGGGGAGATGTAAAGATACGATTTGCGCGTCCTTAAGCAGATCATCAATAGAAGAATAAATTCTACATCCAATATTTTTAGCTTCTTCTACAGCTTCAGGTCCTTTGCTGAATCTTGAATAAACTCCGACTTCCATTTCTAACGCTATTGCTTTTTTTGCTAATTGTTTTGCAATATTTCCAAAACCTATTAAACCTAATTTCTTCCCTTTCAGCGTATAACCGAGATATTGTTTTTTGTTCCATTCTCCATTATGCATAGTGCGATCAGCACGAGAAATGTGCCTAGCTAATGTAAACATTAAACCTAATGCTAATTCTGCTACCGAAACAGAGGGTGCTTGTGGAGTGTTTAAAACTTCAATGTTTAAATCAGCTGCTTTCGCTCTATCAATATTATCTAATCCTACTCCAGCTCTGCCAATAACTTTAAGGTTTGTTGCATGTTCTAAAACTTCTGCTGTTAACTTGGTTCGAGAGCGTATGACAATCCCATCGTAATTTCCAATTTCATTTTTAAGCTGTTCATTTGTTATCTCGAAGTTTTTAACAACCTCAAACCCATTATCCTTGAAAATTTTTATTCCTTCTTCCTCCAATTTATCGCTAATTAAAATTTTCATATAAATCACATTTTATTCTAAAAATCAGATAACTATGATTTTTAGTACGATTATGTTTTAAGAACTTTTGTTAAATTAACTAGATAACCTTAATGATCCTAACCAACTCTTCAAGTAAAAAAATCGCAGAAAATATAAAAAAAATATAATAAGTTAAAAATATTGAATTTATTGACTCATTCTTAAATCAGATACGATATCAGTTAGAACTTTCAGCATCTCTTCAAGTTCTGTTATCGTAATTTCACCCATATGACCGATCCGAAAAGTTTTATTTTTCAAGTCTCCATAACCATTTACAATGCGATATCCCTTAGCTAACAATGTTGAGACCATTTTCGCAACATCAATATTTAAGGAGTTTTTCATAGTAGAAACTGTATTTGATTCATAACCTTTTTCTGGAAACATTTCAAAATTAACATCCCTTGCCCACATTCTTGTACGCTTTCCAAGTTGAGCGTGCCGTTCAAATCTCTTTTCTAATCCTTCGTGATTTAAGATATAATCTAACTGTGCTGCTAATGCTCTAATTTGAGGGATAGGAGGAGTTGTTGGTGTTTGATGTTTCTCGGCTCGTTTCACTAAATCAAGAAAATCGAAGTAAAATCCTCTGTTTTTAACTTGAGGGAATTTTTCGATTGCTGCAGAAGATATAGAACATACTGCTAGTCCTGGAGGTATAGTAAAAGCTTTTTGAACCGAAGCTAAACAAACATCAATTCCTAGTTTATCAACTTCAACTTTAATACCTGCCATAGATGAAGTTGCATCAACACATACTAAAGCGCCAGAATCTTTAATAACAGGAATAACCTCGTTAATTGGATTATATACTCCCGTAGAAGTTTCGTTTGACTGAATAAAAACTACAGCATATTTATCTTTATTTAATGCTTCTTGGGCAAATTCAGGATTTATCGCCTTACCCCATTCTACACCTTCCTTAACCGCTATTTTCCCATTAGTGACTCCAATTTTATACCAACGGTCTCCAAAAGCTCCAATTGAGAAAAATAAAGCTTTCTCATCCTCTTTAACTAAATTCCTTACGCAAGCTTCCATTAAGCCAGTGGCGCTCGATGTGGATATAAGAATTGTATTTGAAGTATATAAAAGTTTTTTAAGACCTTCTTCTACAAGCTGATGCATTTCGGCGTAAGGTTTTGATCTATGAGTGTCATTTGGTTTTGCCATTTCAGTTAATATTCTTTCTGGAACATATACGGGTCCAGGTGTAAATAGTTTTATTTGAGAACCTTTTTCTTTATTAAAATGAATTCCACTCAGATTTATAACCTCATTATAAAAATTACAATTATTTATTGTAGTATTAAGTATAGGAATAGGATATAACTTTTATTATATTTGAATTAACTTTGAACCTCTTCCTCTAGATTAACTACGTGAAGATTATCCATTATATAAAAGACCAATCGAATATTCTTTAAGTTTCTAATTGATAGCCCATATTCACTTAAATAGAGACCTGATCTTAAAATTCCATTTAAAGTAAGAAGAAGTATTAGAGAGATTAACGATAATATGAAGACACTTTCTGCATAATAGGACGCTAGAAGTGAAATACCACATGTTATAAACCCAATTAATATATTCAATTTTCGATAAAGAGGGGAGTAGACTACTACAATAGAACCTTTTATAATGGCAGCAAACCCTATTAAAAAAGCAGGTATCGAAATAAAATATATAATATAACCCAGAGTAATATGAGGATATGAAAAAATTAGCAATAAGATGAAAGTGGAAAATGAGATGTAGCTAATACCTAGAATTACTCTTAGCACCCTAACGGTGAGAATTCTATCTTTCTTAACCAAACCTTTATAGATATTATATATACCGTTAATAAAAAGTGCAAAAATAGGAAAAACCATCAAAGATACAAATATTATTAATCTAAAAAATACAAAAAGAACAAGAATACCAGCCAATAGGACTATTGAAACTATATTATCGCATCTTAATTTTTTCTTATTAACTAAATCACTAATTTCCATGATTGATCATCAATAGTTTTTAAATTTAAATTTGGTATCTAACTATATATATTTTGTTATTCTTTATTAAAATTTCAAATTAGAAATTATTTAAATCTAATTCTTGGGTCGAGAAATCCAATTATTACATCTGATAAGAAATTAAAAATTACAACGAGAAGAGAAAATAGAAAGATTACTGCGATTAACACTGAATAATCGCGGTAAATAACAGCCTCTCTGAATGTGAATCCTATCCCTACAAAATGGTAAGCTACTTCTACTCCAACCATGCCTCCCATAACAATCGGAAATCCCATTGCTGATATTGTAATTACGGGAGGAATGGCGAGTTTCATGGCATGTTTATTAACAATTCTTCTATTTGAACAACCTTTAGCCTTTGCAGTTCTGATAAAATCCATTTGAAATGCGTCTAAAAGACTTGTTCTGGTTTGTCTGATGATCGCAACCATTTGCACGATTGTCATTGTTGCTACAGGAATTATTAAGTGCCATACTAAATCTAAAAATATATACCATTCATGTGCTAATAAGCTATCTATTAACGGAAATCCCGTAATAAAGGTTGGGTCAGGATAGTATACGGTTTTATAACCATAGAGAGGAAAAATTTTATAAGGAGAATTAATGTACAACAAAACGAAAAAAATAATAATTACGAATGCCGGAACCGAAAGAATGAGGTACATAGAAATTCGGATAAGATAATCCCAAAAAGAATTCATTCTTTTCGCTGTGATTTTACCAAACATAATACCTAAACCTATCGCAAGAAACATGCTAATAAACATGACTTCAAATGTTCTTGGTAAATATAGTACGATTAAAGACCATACGTCACTATCTTGTGCAATTACATATGAAAAGCCCCAATTTCCTGTCAATAAGTCTGACATAAAGACAAAAAGTTGGTATATAACAGGCTGATCAAGACCTAATCTAGCTCGCTCAGCATAATAATCCTCCATTGTAGCCTTTTCAGGTAATCTAAACCATACTGGATCACCCGGTAAAGCTCTTGAAAGGATGAAGATAATTATAATAATACCGAATATTGTAACAATTGATGTTAGTAATCTCCGGATGACATATTTAAAAAACCCCATCGAATTATTTCGTTATAGAAAAAATATAAATATTACTAAAATTAGAGTTTTAAGCATTCAAATATTCCTTCAGATAAGTTTTATAGTCTAAAAATTAAATTAAATATTCCCATATGAAACACATTTTACAGATTCTTGCACTTCTCTGCGGTTCAATATTTGCATTAGCTCTAGCTTTAATATTCAATTTCTTTGGTTATGAACATATTTTTTTTGGATTCATCTTGGTTGGATTCGGATCTGTTTTATTTCTCATAATTTCCTATGGACTTTGGAGGACAAGAGAAAAAAGCAAGCTCAGTGATATTAAAAAGGTAATTTTGTGGGTAATTCATAATCTTAAATTCCTCTTTATTCCAGGATCTAAATTAGACGATCTAGACGAGCGTAAACGCTTACATGAGTTAATATACCCTAAACTTAATCGTTTACATCGGTATAAATCAGCTTTATTTATCATTGGAATCAGCACCATATTCTTACTTTGTAGTATTGCAGTATTTCAACATTGGCTTTCCCCCTATACCTTTATAGAAGCAACAACTTATTCAGGATTAAATATTGATATTGAATGGTATTACCCTCCCCGTCCTGGACACCCACTAGGGCAAACTTTTTATGGGTATGACATTTTAGCTAGACTCATCTTTGGCACAAGACCTGTTCTTTTATTTGCCCTAACTGCTACATTTATCTCGAGCCTTATTGGAATCCTGATTGGGGCCATTTCAGGATATTATGAGGGTTGGGTGTCTGCGATAATCATGAGGATTATGGATCTCATCTTATCTTTTCCAGGTATTATCTTCGCTATTATCTTTATGGTCATTTGGGGAAGTGATTTTGTTACTTTGATAATTATTTACAGTATTATAGGAATTCCTTATTTTGCTCGTATAATGAAAAGTAATGTAACAAAAGAGAAAGTGCTTCCTTATATTAATGCGGGAAAAGTTGCCGGAGCCAAAAACTTCAGACTTCTTTTTAGGCATATTCTACCTAACTGTCTGCAGTCGGTTATTATTGGCTCTAGTTATAATATTTGTAGAAATATATTAGGTTTAGCTGTATTAGGTTTTTTAAGATATTCTGGTAATTGGCATTTAGTTAGTGTAAACGATATTGAATGGATTGAGTGGGGATATGATATATCAATTGTATTATTAGCTTCAGGCAGATTTGGATATGCTCCCTGGTCGGTATTCTATCCAAGTTTGATGATTTTAATAGCCGTTATTGGTTTTTTATTGCTCGGTGATAGTTTAAGTGATATTCATTTACTTAAACAAGAAAAACTTTAGTATAAAAAATTAAATTTAGTTCCTACGCTAACATCAAAACAATAGATTCCAGCACTTTCGTAATCTTTTGCTAATTGTCTAAATTTTTCCCCGCTACAATGCATAGGGAAAACAAATACTTCATTCCTATATTTTTCCATTTTATCTAAATAGTCTAATGTATTTAGTATTCTTTGATCTGTTGCTCGCGCTAGATGGATACCTCCTATAATATGACTAACGGATTTATCGGTAATTGTCTTTATATAGTCTAAAGTGTTCATTAAACCGGAATGACAACACCCATTTAGTAAAACAATGTTTTCTTCAAACTCTAAAATCAAACACTTATCATCTAAAATTTTATCAATTTTAAGAATTCCCTCTTGAAGCGAAAAGAAGTTATTAAAATCTTCTTCGATATGATTTCTAGGAATTTCACCACTTGCTAATATTTTAAGTCCTTTGATATTGAGAATTTCATAAGAATCCTTTGTGAAGTGAATCTCCCCCTTTAATTTTTTAACTAAATCGAGGTTTATTGGCTCTTGATTGACTATTTTTAAGGATGAGAGTAGGGGTAAAAGTTCAGTTCTTTTTTTTCCAGCCAAATCTTCATTCTTTAAGTTTCTAACTCGTTTAAAGAATCTCTCGAACATAGCACTTTCATGACAGATAATTGGTACTTTCTTATCCATACGTTCTAATATCTTAATTAATCCCCCCGTGTGATCGTAATGCCAATGCGACAATACTATGTAATCTACATCGTATAAGGGGTATCCTCGAAGATCCAGATTATGGAGATATGTTAAGTTTACACCTCCGGTATCAAACACTATTTTTTTTAATAATTTGTCGCTACCAGGATTATCTGAATCTATAACATCATATATATTAATTAAAAAACCTAATCCATGTTCAGCTAGTGATTTTGACGCAAATAATTTGTTTAATTCGATAAAATCCAAAAAGTGATTTTCTCGAATATTTTGAAAAGGTAAAACAATATTATTCGTTAATACATTTATTTCGACTCTAATCATAATTGTTCTCACATTGATTAATGAACCTATAAAAATAAAATGATATAGTTGCCAACAATTATTAATCCGACAGCAACTATAAATCTCTTTCGGAATTTTTCTTTTAAAATCAATATAGAGAAAATTTGTTGAACCATCGGTGTATTAGCTGTAAAGGTTGATGTTAAGACCAAACCGTTTATTTCCACTGCTTTATAAAATAAAGTATCTGCTAATCCTAATGATAAAGCTCCTGCTATACCTACGAATATGAAATACTTGATGTTTTTTCTATTAGCCTTTGTAAAACTAGAATAGAAATCTTTCTGAAAAATTCCAATAATAAGGAAAAGGATTGCTCCAAAAAAAACTCTAACGAAATTGGTGACGAAAACATCGTTTGAAATGATTCTTGCTTGGTTAAACGCAACTATAGAAAGACCCCAAAGAACAGCTGCCCCAACAGCAAATAATACTCCTAATACCAAATTTTCTGAACTCTTTTTTTCTTTTTCAGTACTAACCTCAATATTGTTAGATTTATCTTTAGAACTTAAGAAGAAAACGCTGATTAGAATCAACAATCCTCCTATAATTATAGAAATATTTAGTTCTTCTCCAAATAAAATAAAAGCGAAGGGATATACAAATATTAAGCTTAATTGAGTTAGCGGAAACGCGCGAGAGACATCAATCTTTTCTAAGGAGATGAAATATAATAAGTCTCCAATCGTAACAGATAAACCGGAAATCAAGCACATCACTAAATATTCAGTTAAAGTTTGGGTGCTCAACGTAAAAATAGACGAAAAAGCTCCGAATAACAGAGAAAGAAGAAATGTCGAACACGATACAAAGACTAGTCGAAAAAACAGGCCTGGTTTTGACTCAATTTTACCTAAACTATATTTATATACTAAGGAAGCGATTCCCCACGTGAACAAAGCATCCAAGGTTAAAATGTATCCAATCAATTCTGGCATTAACTTAAGATTATTAAATATCGTTTTAATACTATTTTAATAATTAATACGAGAAAATGTTGTCTGAAGAAAATGAATTACATCTTATGATAAAGCATGTAAATTGAAATAGCAACAATCCAGAATGTAATACCAAACGTCATAAGCCATTCCGTTATTGGATGCCATGAGAACAAAAATGGGGTAAGAAATATTACTGCTATTAACGGTAGATACCCAACAAGCCCTGTAAACTTCTCACTTTTAAAGAAAAGAAAGCTAAACGAGCTTAAATAAATTACTCCACTTATTAAACTTATTAACGCAACCCCTCCATGAAGGGCAAAAAGTATTATATTACTCCTAACTGAAGGAACAATACCAATTAACGCAAAAAAAAGACAGGAATTAATCGCAAATGCTTTTCCGATTCTGAGTACTCTTGGATGATTGAGATTTTCGTTCTCAAGAATTTCTATTATGTACAAATATGCGATTAAAGCAAAAATACCAGATAAAAATGTTCCGATATTAAAGTATATTGCACCGGGACCCGTTCCTAAATCGCTAATCATGTACCTTAAACTAAAATTTGGAAAAAGCGATATAGCTATGATATCTCCTGCTATACCAACTGCCGCTGATAAGAACCCGTAATATGGAAGTGGTATAAAATTAAAAATTTGTAGGATATGAGTCTTTAGATTATCCATAGTAACTTATTTTAATAAATATCAGAATCCCTTTAAACATTATTTCATCTTTATAAAAAAAAAGGAAAGAAGGAGAATCTACCTTCTAGAATTATTCTTTAATCAGGAAATGGTGGATGAGGTACATACAATTCTGTTTTTTGCCATTCGATAATTGAATCTAATTTTTTATCTAATGTTATTAATTCAGGATCTAAAAAACCTTTTGTCATAGTTTTTTCCATTTTTGATAAGCTTTGCCATTCTCTTTCAATAATAATTACATTATTACCGTAAGCTCCCGATAAACTGCGATATCGTTTTTTTGGAGGATAGCCTAATTTATCCTCAACTTCATTGCATTTTTTATCAATCTCTTCTAATTCATCCCATTTGCCATTGGCCACTCTTTGAATTAATCTCATTATAACTATTACCATTTAATTTCACCTCGCTACATATTTCACATTTTTGTACAAATACCCAAAAATGCATATATGACTATTCTCAATCGCTTATAAATTATTTTTAAAAGAAGATATTAGAAAAAAATTCGATGGGTCAAATGCTAATAAACTAAGATTTAATTCTCAAGAGTAATTCTTTCGATGGCGGAGTATTAAACAAGAACATGTTAATAACTTCCTCCCTTATCGAGTCTTCTGCATCAGCTAATTCAAACATCTTAGAAAGGTTTAGGCCTTGGTTTTCGAATAAGAACTCCACCATAGATACTTTCATTTTAAAATTTCTAATGATTTTTTTTATATTAGGATATTGTTTGTACTTCTTTAGTATTTGAGTCGAAAAGTCTCCTTGTTTCAAAGCTTCAGTAGCGATTTCAGCAGCAGAGTTTCCAGATACTACGCTTGGGTGTATTCCCTCGCCACTGATAGGAGATACAAAACCTGCAGCATCTCCGATGATTAATACATTATCTCCATATAAACATTTTTCTCTCACCCCTAAGGCGGGTATAGGATAAGCTGCGCTCCAAATTTCTTCGTATTTTGATTTAGGAAAGAATTGCTTAATATGAGGATCATTTAAAAACTCGGAATATGCTTGATTTAAGTTTGTTTTTAAATTTTCGTCTAACCAAGTGCCACAACCTATGTTAAAACTCTTTTCATCAAGAGGAAATATCCACCCATATCCTTTATATGCTCTAAAAAACAAAGAAATAGCATTCTTATCTAAGTTATTTTCACCTTTCATTATAGCGCATTTACATAACCCTATCTCATCGATTTGCCATTTTCCTCTCAGTTCAGATTTAGGGGCTAACTTCGAGCTCATTCCATCTGCTACTATTAAAATTTGCCCTAAATAATCTTTTGTTCCTGATGGGGTTTTCGTTTTAATTCCTATCTTTTTCTTATTTTTTGTAATAAAGTCAAGAGACAGATTCTTATTAAATAAGTGTGCTCCTGCATCTACGGCAAAATTTCTAAGGATATTATCAAATTCTAACCGATCTACATTTATAGAATAATCTCTAACATTTTTCCATGAATACTGTAGTTTATGGTAATCTCCAGAATAAATCGTCACTCCTGTAATTGGATGATAACCCAATTTTCGTAGTTGAGGGTAATATTTAAAAATACGTGAACTTACTGCGCCTCCGCACGGTTTTCTCCAATTTACATCTCTTTCGAGCAAAGCGACCTCATAACCTTGCTCCGCAAGAACTTGAGCGCATCTAGAACCCGCGGGGCCTGCTCCAGATATGACAACATCAAACATAAATTATATCCTGTTTTATTGCGTTTATTTGAAGTTAAAATATTATGAATTATATTTTGGTTACTTAAAAGTTATATCAATTACTCACTCATTTAATATGCTAACAACAAAAATAATTAATTTACTTTTTTCTTATTTCAAACTATGACTATTAAAAATTCAAGGAATTTTGATTTTGTAATTGTTGGAGCCGGACCGGCTGGTTTAACAGCAGGTATAGTGGCTGCTAGAGAAGGATTTAAAGTAGCTGTTTTAGAAAAAGGAGAACAAGCTGGACCAAAGCCTCGTGGTGAAGGCATGGGATATTATTCTATTGTTGATGATATTCTAGGAAAAGATTTTCTTCCCTCTATAGGAATTAAATCAAATGGAGGTCGAGTTTGGCATTCGCCTGGGGACTTACAAACAACAACCACTTTCCGCGAATATCCTCATTATTTTTTCGAATGGCGTACATTTATCGATAGATTCGTAGAAAGAGCAACCGAAGTAGGAGTTGAAATTTTACTAAAAAGTGAAGTTATAAAACCCATTGAGAAAAATGGGTTATGTGTAGGGGTAAGGTACAAAGATAATTCTGGGGATACAAACGAAATTTACGGAAAGGCAATACTAGATTGTAGTGGATATTCCGGTGTAATTGGTAGACATTATGGAGTACCTTATGACGAAAAAATAAACTGCCCAATTGTAAAATGCTTAATTAGTGAAGCCAATATCGATATGAAGGAAACTCCCGATTTGAATTTTTATTTTATTGGAAACGGTGATTTAGACTATTCTCCTAACTTCCCTCAGTGCGTTGCTTATATATTCCCGTTAGAGGATAAAAGAGTTGAAGTAGGTTTAATGTTAAGAATGGCGCAAGTCCCTCAAATGAAAACTGTTGTAATCCCAACTAGCGACGAGATAATGAAAGTCTGGGGAAACTTAAAGAAAAGCTATCCTGGGTTTAGCGATTTCTTTAAGGGGGCTAAAATTGATTACGAAGAAGTAACCTATCTTCCAAATGCTCGAATGGTAGAAAACTTTGTACCTTTTCCTGGTGTAGTTCTTATTGGAGACAGTGCGGGATTTGTTAATCCATTTGGATCTTCAGGATTGTACTATTCCATGGAAATGGCAGATTTTTGGGTTAAAAACATAGTAGAGAAGATGAAAAAGGAAGAAATCATATGGAGCTCTGAAAATATTGAGGATTATAAAACTCTCTTCCAAAATTACGAAGTATACAAGGAAGTAATAGAGTTATATAACCTAATTGGAGCTTTTGAGTATAAAATATTTAACAGATTGCGAACTGCTGAAAAAATAAACAAGAAATGGGATTATATTTCTTCTCTCTTAAAACAAGCATCTTAGAGAATTATTGAGATAAAAATTGAATTCAAAGGAATACTGATAATGCTAAAAAGTAAACAAGAATATCAACCAAACTTTATTAAAAACTTATTTGGTTTTCTAACGATATTTAAAGAACCGAAAAGATGCTCTCTAAACATAAAAAATACTAAATAGATGATGAAAATGGAACCAAATGAAGATGGAATCGAGTATTACGATTACAGAGAAAGGGTAAATGAAGCATTAGATATCGATTTTGAAGTGAATGACGAATATCTTGTTGATAGTAAAGCTTCAATAAGAATTAAATTTACTTCCAAGAAAGAATATCCTCGTCGCACTCTTTTTAGATTTATAATTCCTTATGGCTGGGAGCCAATAAATTTGAAGAATGATTTCTGCTCAATTTTGGCTTCTATAAATGGTAAAATCAAAATTACACATTCCAGTTTGATGTTAGGATATATTATTCTCGAACCTATGAAACATGGAGACTACATTCAGTTTAATTACAATGGCACAAAATCTGTAAATACTGCTGGTGAAATGGCTTATATTGATAAAGTTTACTGTGCACTAGATATGAAACTTCCTAAAGAAAAATTATTTTCAAGGATTGGATTTAAAAAAATATCCATGATTTCAGGAAAAGCGAACTCCTTTTTAGTTAAAATCCCCATGTTATATCACGAAAAACCTGTAGATATTGAAATTGTAGCTTTAGATAAGTACGGAAATAGAGATAATAATTTTAACGAAGTAGTTGATATTATCGGTGATGAGTGTTTAGATTATCCAAACACCGCTAAATTAGAGAAGGGGTACGTTAAAATTAAACAGAAATTAAAGTTTAAGAAAATAAATATCCAGAGTTCAAATATCACTACATTAAGGCAATACAACACCGGTTATACTCAATTTCCAGTTGTTCCCGAATTGAATTTAACTATAGGGAAATTATATGTCAGTTACGAACATATTTCTGGAGCTTCAAACCCCATTGTTTGGGATGAAGAAATAGAGAATGATGTATACTGGGGAGATACTCATATTCACACTCGAGAATTCTCAGACGGTATTGGAACCGGAAGAGACGCATTTCATTACGCAAAAAATGTTGTTCTGCACGATTTTGCTGCCTTAGGAGATCATTTAAACCAAAGGAATAACGAATTCATGGAGGGGCGCACAAATATATCTTATCCATATAACAAAAATGTTTGGAGTTCCTTAGTAAATTTATGTAAAGATTGGAGTAATGAGGATTTTGTAGCAATCCCGGGTTACGAGTGGTCTGGACGAAATTATTGCGTAACTCTTGCAACAAAAAAACAAAGCCCTTATGAATCTATATCTGATAAAGTAATCCTATTTCCTATTGAAATTGCAGAGAAGGCTCCCTTAGTTGATTATTATTCTGAGAATGGGTGCTTTCAACACCAATTATATAAAGCGCTTAAAGGCGTAGAGTGCGCCATAATTTCTCACACACCGGTTAGTTATGTAATGGGAACATCCTGGACCGAAGTTGATAATGAAATCGAAAAAGTAGTTGAAATTTATTCCACTCATGGTTCAAGCGAAATATTTTCTGGAAATTATAGACCTTTAGTGAATAATAAGAAAAAAGGGAGCGTAATTTGGGCGTTAAATAATGGCCTTAAATTAGGTTTCATTGGTGGCGGAGACGATCATTATTCACATCCTGGGCGTCCTGTAAGGCAGTATAAAATGAAAAATATCGTTCCGATTTTAAGATATCGACCAGGAATAGCCGCAATTTTTTCTGATAAATTAAGTTCAAAGAATTTGATTCAAAGTATTAATCAAAGGAAGTGTTATGCTACTACGGGAGAAAGAATTTGGATGAAAATTAAAATAGAGTCTGCTTTAATGGGTGAGGAAGTAGAAGTTTCAAAACCTCCAATCATAATTATAACTGTGTGTGGTACTACTAAGCTTGAAAGTGTAGAGCTCATAAAGAATGGAGATTTAATCGCAATTAGGGTACCATCAAGTGATAGAATCAAGTTTGCATTTGAAGATAAATCTCTAAAAAACGGTGATACGGCTTACTATTACATCAGAACGACTCAATTCGACGGTGAAAGGGGATGGTCATCTCCAATTTGGGTGAATTATGTCTAACATCAGATTGAATTTAATTTCTTCTAAGAACTTCTCTGATTTTTCTATATCCAATTATTTTTAAGTCAAGTTCTTTAACACATTCTTTGAGTTTTAGATTAGTAAATGCTTGATAATCGAGATCTCGCCATTTGGCAGAATCTGGGGCAATAGAATTTAATTCAGGGCTCATTTTTGCGGGGTGAAACAAAAAGTGGGTTATTCCTGGTTTAAGTTCCTTAAACATTTTACAGTAATATTCCGTTTTATCAGGGCTATCTCCCATTGTCTCAGTAATTATATTATCGATTATAGGAGTACCTGTTTTTTCCAGATCAGAAAGGAGCTTTAAGTAGAAATCCGCGAGAGCTCCTAACCCTCTAGTTTCTAAATCGCTTCTCGTTACTCGTGGTAGAAATGCAGGAACATTAAACTCTCGAGCAATCTTCAGATAAGAAGGGAGAAATTTAGGAGCCATAACAGTACCCATGTGAGTATCAATATGAGTGACATCAATACCATTATCAATCGCCATTTGAACTTGAGTTCGCATTTCGACTTCTGCTGCTTGGGTACTTATGTGACCAATTGCTTCCTCAGTAGTTCGCCACAAGGATCTCTCTGAATCGAGTAAACCAGTTTTAGGATCCACACTACTCAACGCCCGCCATCTGTAAAGGTCGTATTCACTTGTGAGAGTTATATGTACGCCGATATCATATGAGGGCTTTTTTTTACAAATTGATGCGGTTTCTAAAAACCAGGGAGCAGGAGCTATTACTGATCCGCAACTCGCGACACCAAAATCCAAACACTCAAAAGTAGCTATATTTGAGGCATGAGAGAATCCTACGTCGTCAATGTGTAAAATAACAACTTTATCAGTGGCTTCAAAACCAAGTTTTTCAATTAACATAAATCTTTTCATTCTTTTTTATTCGAATATAGTAGTTTACATATTGAATGGATAATTATTTTATTAAAAAAAATATATGATTATGGGATTCCATTCCAGGCTTGAAGAAGTGGATCTTCATTTGTTTCTATCATTTCCGGATGTATACTCAATTTCATCACCGCTCGCTCTTCCAAATTATATACGGGCCATTTTGGAATTCCCTTATTATCAGGACTCCCCGTTCGCGCAAATGCTATCCAAGTATCCATCATAATTTTGGTTAATTTCTTTGATTCTTCGCTAACCTCTACTGCTCCATCTGCCACATCTTTTTTATCAATCGTATTAAACACAAACGGGATTTCAAAAGTATGAAATGCGAATCCGAATTTGGGAGAATTATAGGAAAAAACATAACTATAGATATTTGACTGATGAATGGCGTGTGCTTCGAGTTGACGGATAATTGGTATTTTAAACATCGAATCGGATAAAATAATATCCCAGTACATCATTGGGTTATCCGGATATTTCTTTTCTAAAACTTTGCTATAAAAAGTGATTAGATTTTCTAAATTTTCTTTACTCATATTACCCTTTTGAATAGCTGAACGAACAAATTTTAAGATTATTTTTTTCTTCATCCCACCCGATTTAGTTAATATTTCAGACAAAAAACCTAATTCGTTTTCATTATAACCGATTATCATCGGAACCTGATGATTATTACCTTTGCGAATGATTTCAATAGGTTGTTCGAAGATGATTTCGCCATCAATATAAGGCCAAAAAGGACTGTTTTTAAGACTTAATGAGTTACCAACGATTTTTTTTTGTGCAGCTATTAACTTATTCAAGGGAACCTTTCGCAACTCACCAATATTTTCCTTATTAATACCTAATTTTGCAATGAATTTTTCAGCACCCTCTATTGATCTTTCGGGTTTGAAATCGCGAGGATTAGCCGCTCCGCTTTGAACAATTGCTCGATGAAATAGTCCTTTCGAAGAAGATATGGCAAGCAGTATAGTAACTGACTGACCACCTGCAGATTCACCGAAAATTGTTATATTGTTTGAATCTCCTCCAAAAACCTCAATGTTTTCTTTAATCCATTTCAGAGCTGCAACTTGATCTTGAATTCCAAGATTAGGAGGAATTCCCGGTAAGTTGAGAAATCCTAACGCCCCTAAACGATAATTGAAACTAACCACTACGACATCTCCATAAGATGCTAGTTTTGCCCCATCACTTCGTGGTCTTCCTCCTCCTATAATAAATCCCCCTCCATGGATCCAAACCATGACCGGTCGTTTTTTATCATCTGAACATGGAGTCCATATATTGAGGTATAAACAGTCCTCATCTTCGGGTAACTCTATTTTTGGATCATCGTGATAACCTTGGGGAGCAATAGGTCCAAACTGGGTACAATTTCTTATTTCATCCCATTTTTTTTTCGGAAGTGGCTCCCGAAATCTAAGATCACCTATAGGCGATTCTGCATAGGGAATTCCTTTATAAATTTCTACACCCTCCTCTACATAACCTTGAATCTTTCCCGATTTAGTGAGTACGACTGCAGTCTTTTTCATTGTCTTCTCTGATATTTATATTTTTATGCTTTTATGACACTTTTAACGCTTATTTAGGTATAAAACTCATCTAAATATTAAAACTCTCCCCTTGATCCTAGTCATTAAAATCTGATAACCAATGGCTAATATTTTAAAAACATAATTACCAGATTGAGAAATCTTTTTCTTTGGAAAAATCCCTTTTTAACGGTTTTCCAGTCATTAATGTAAGATATCTAATATGAGCCGATTGTTCTGCTCCAGTGACATTTTGTAGTGCGTCCTCTAATGTCATTCCCTTTGCAAAAATTCCATGTCCTCTTACTATAACAAATGGGTAATTTTTAAGCATTTTTGGCACTTCAATTGAGGTATAATACGCCCCAGCCGGAATTTCAACATCAATAATAGGGATTTT
>JABXKD010000063.1 GCA_013375475.1 Promethearchaeota archaeon | reverse complement strand
GGGAACAAATTAAATTAGGTTTAGAAGAATTAGGTAAAGTAATTGGACAAGAACCCGATTATGACAAGCTACGGAGAGCTTTAGAAATTGAAAACAAAATTTTTAGCATGCAAATGGAGATATTTGAATTGAAAAAAGCATTACCTTGTCCTGTTGAAAATATGTTCAATGCCATGGCTGCCGCTGCCGCTATATACTTATCTGGGCGCCCAGAAAAAATTACATTCTATGAAGAGATGCTTAATGTGGCAAAGCAAAGATATACTCTAAAAGAACATCATGCTGGAGAAGAAAAAATTCGAAGTATATGGCCCTACATGATCATTTTTTTTGATTTATCTCTATGTGAATGGTTAGATCGCGAACTAGGGATGTCAATTCTATTCGATATTTTCAATTATAATTTTGCCGAACCTATAGATACAACTTCTGATTTGGAAACAATGCTTAATGGGATGGCCATTAAAACTATGGAAGCACCAATGGTAAAACAATCTGCAGAATTTTATTATTCTTTCATCGATGAGTGCGTTCATTTAGCAAAGGAATTCTCAGCTGATTGCTATGTTTTTACATCTCATATAGGGTGCAAACAATTTGGAAGCGTCCCTCAAATACTAAGGGAAGCTTTACGAGACGAAGTAGGAATCCCGATGCTTCTCATTGATTTAGATGTGGGAGACAAACGAATGACTTCTGAAAAAATCGTTAAGGATAAAATAAAACTATTTGCTCAAACGCTTTTATAAGATTATTAGTTTATACCCTTTTTTGCCTTCCTTCTATCCTTCCATTTCCATCCTGTAAAATCCTTTCCTCTCTTTTTAGAAGATTCTTCTAAAGCAATTACAATTTTTTTCCTCGATCTCACTTTGAAATCTTTACCTGACTCAAATTCATAGCTGCGTTCTGATGATTTTCCCTTAAAAATCAAGCCAAAGTATACAAATTTCGGTCCTAATATAACTCCCTCTCCAGTTGGTACTGCTGACATTGATTCTCGTTTTGTGATTACAATAGAATCAAATTCAGACCATTTGATTCGAAGAGTAGGCTTATGAGGAACAACTATTTCAATAACATCTTTATTTATCGTAAATCTCCTAGATTTTGAGAGACCTTTTAATTAACGACTTGCCCACACTATAAAACCTATGGTTATCGGCCAAATTATTACAATTGAAATAGTGCCGAAGAGACCGTATTCAAATATTATTGCAACCGTAACTAATACCATAAATGCAACAAATATCGAAATGCAAATTAAGCTTCCATAAAGACTTGTCTTTAAATTTTCAACAATTTCAAACTCAATAAAATCATTTTCCTCAAACTGAAATCTACAATTGATGCAATATTTATTCTTAATAACGTTTAACTTACCACACTTCGGACAACTTTTTTGAGAACTCATTTAGCTCTTAAACCTCTCTTACACAATTATTTGAATTTCAAAATATAGTAAATAAGTATAAGGATAATTAATTTTTAAGTGTTTAACAAATTTGTATGGTATTTAAAACCACGAAAAGTATGTGTGTGAAAACCTTTCTTCATCTCAGAGAATTCAATTATATTAATATTTTAAGAAGTTTTTTGTAATTTATACCAAATAAAGAGGATTGTTAATGCTTTATCCACAAAGAAATAAGTTTCGTCATTATATCGATTTATCCGGATTTTGGGATTTTCGATTTGATCCCGATGATAAAGGAGTTGGTGAAAATTGGAGAACGGGCTTTAATAATAGTTGTCCAATCGCTGTACCTGCCAGTTGGAATGATCAATTTGCTGACGACCGCGATTTTCTCGGTCCTGCATGGTATCAAATCAAATTTAAGAAACCTTGGGACAGGGAAAATGGGAAAACTCTGATAAGGTTTGGTTCAGTTAATTATCTGTCGGATGTGTGGTTGAATGGAGAGTTGATAGGAAGACACGAGGGGGGACATTTACCTTTTGAATTTGATATATCTAATAAGATCGTATCAGAAGACAATCTTCTCGTAGTTAGAGTTGATGGGAGATTATCGGATAAACACGTACCACCCAGTGGGACACCAATGAACTATCCCCAAACTAACTTTGATTTTTATCCATTTTGTGGTATTCATAGGCCTGTTTTACTACATACTATTCCTAAGAAAGGATTACGAGATATAACTGTTCAAACATCGATTAAGGATACTACGGGAATTATAGATGTTACATTAGAGACTAATGGCTTAAATGAAGCGTATACGACTCTCACTCTAAAAGGATTTGGAACAGAGATAATTGATACCTCTAAAATTGAAAATGATATTCAAAAAATGGCTTTAGAAGTAAACGGAGCGAAATTTTGGAATACAGAATCACCTAATTTATACGATCTAACAGTGGACATCGTTAAAGGTGATTTTATAATAGACTCTTATTCACTTAAAGTAGGAATCCGAACTATAGAAGTGAAGGATGATAAGTTGCTATTAAATAGTAAACCCATTTATTTAACTGGATTTGGTCGCCACGAAGATTTTCCAATTACGGGGAGAGGGTATGTTCCGGCATTAATAATTAAAGATTACTCATTAATGAAATGGATCGGAGCTAATTCTTTTCGAACATCGCATTATCCATACTCAGAACAAATGATGGATTTAGCAGATCGTCTTGGTTTTTTAGTTATTGACGAGATTCCTGCCGTAGGTCTTACCTTTGGAAAAAATGTTATCGAAAGACAACTAGAATTGTGCCATCAATACATTGAAGAATTGATAAAGAGAGACAAAAACCATCCAAGCGTGATAATGTGGAGTTTAGCAAATGAACCTCATAGTAGCCTGAAATCTAAGGAGTTCTTTAAGGAACTTTATAATAAAACAAGAGCATTAGATAATACTAGGCCTATTACTATTGTACATATGATGGCTGTAAAAGATAAAGCTTTTGAATTCTGCGATGTATTATGTATCAATCGTTACTATGGATGGTATATGCAACCCGGAAAAATTGACGAAGCGTGCGAAATTCTTTCTAAAGAAATGGACAAATTATATGAAAAACATCGCAAACCAATTATTCTAAGTGAATTTGGAGCAGATACAATTCCGGGATGGCACTCTCAACCCCCCGAAATGTTTAGCGAAGAATATCAAACTGAATTCTTGAGAAAATACATCGGTGTATGCCGAAGTAAACCTTATGTTATAGGTGAACATGTATGGAATCTATGTGATTTTAAAACATCTCAAGGGATAATGAGAATGGGATCAATGAATCATAAAGGGGTTTTTACTCGTGATCGGCGGCCCAAAATGGCAGCACATATGTTGTGTAAAATATGGAAAAAATGAGAACATTTTAAATTTAACTTCAATCTCTTTTACAAATTTTTTGGAAGAATATGGAAACTTCTTAACTTAATTTAATTACTTTTATTAAATTACATGTTTTAACCTAATTGAAATACGGAAAATTTAGGAGTTTTTTCAAATGTCTCTAAAAGAATTAGGAATTATTCATAAACAAATTGAGCCAATTTTCGTAGCCTATTATAATTTTCGGGGAGAATTAAAAGATGTACCTTCGAAAATTGAAGAATTTCGAGAAAGTTTTATAATCTTCCCTCCCAATCCAATTATAGTGGTTATTGATTATGGCGTTTATAGTGAAGGGGGATCGGACATAGATTTATGCCTCCCTATTGATAAAAATTTTAATGAAGAAGGATTTAATGTTAAAACGCTTGAAAATGTTGAAGTATTATCAATATCTCATCAAGGATCCTATAATATGCTAAGTGAAACTTCTCAAAAACTTTTTAATTATTTTAGTGAACATGCTGTTTTAGGGACAACTAAAATTCGACTAGTTTTCCAAGAAATTGGCAAAACTGACTCCGAAAATAACCGTGTAGAGATCCAAGGAATAATTCATTTATGGGACAATAATTTGCAAAAAAACTTAGATAAAGTCTTAGATGATAAAGAAAAATCTAAAAATATAATGAAATATAAAGAATTGTTTAATGTTGAGACTTCACGAGAAGAAAAAAATCAATGGGTAAAAAGCGTCTTAAAAGAATTGGATATAGTTGCTGATAATTATCAAAAATATGAGATTTTGTCTAATTGTGCTCACGAATTTTCTCAAAAGCGAATTGATAAATTAAGAGATATTTATGTAGTATCTGGAAGCATAGATGCAGTTGTAGAGGAAATGCAAAAAGATTATCTTTGGTATGAAAATCCTACGCGAAGAGGGAGTGTGATCTATACAACTAAAATACCATATAACTTAGAGGGTTACAAAAATGCAAAAACTCAAGATGAAAAGAAACGCAACTATTGTCATTGCTCTTTGGTCCGTGAATATTTGGACGAGGGAATTTCTACGACTTTTTGCAATTGTAGTGCCGGATGGTATAGACAGATATGGGAAGGTATTTTAAAGAAACCCGTTCGAATCGAAATTTTGAAAACTTTATTAAACGGGGATGAAAGTTGTGAATTTGCTATCCACATCCCTCTCGATGATAAAGATATTTTATAAAAAATCAGTAGGCAATAGCTCCTTATTCGGAAAAATCTGATTAGATAAGAAATAAATTTCCTTCATGTCTTATTTTAATTATTAAAACATTAGGTATCGAGTTATGAAAGAGGACTTAGAAAAGTTAACGCGAGATGAATTAATAAACTACATTGAAGATTTATCTAAAAACTGGTTGGCCATTGATGGAAAGAATTAAAGAAATACTTTAACCCCAAAACCTGGTTTCAAGCAGTTGAAAGAGAATTTGGATTGGACAAAGCCATTGAACTTGATGCTGCGCAGTGGAAAAGGTTTACGGTAATTGAAGCAAAACGAATAATGAGTCGCTTCAACATTCCAGAAAATGGAGGAATCTCGGGATTAATTAAAGCGTTGAGATATAGAATTTATGCCAATATAAATGTTCAAGAAATAATTAAGATTTCTGAGAATCGGTGTGTGTTTCGGATGAACAATTGCCGGGTGCAGTATGCAAGAAAAAGAAGAAACCTTCCGGATTTTCCTTGTAAACCCGTAGGAATTATAGAATATGAAGATTTCGCTAAAACCATAGATCCTAGAATTAAGACTAGATGCATATGTTGCCCTCCTGATCAACATCCTGACAACTATTATTGCGCTTGGGAATTCACTATTGAAGAATAATACTAAGAAAATAAAATTAATAATGGTTGTAGTGTGATTACAACTAATAAAAAAAATATATAATAATTATTCAAAATAATTAAAAGCTGTATAAATATGTTTGATAAATCGCATTGTGAAGAATGTGAAACTGTTGCTTGTATGATGAAATGTCAATGGATCAAATTTGAGAATATTAACGAAGCTAAGATGGAAGTTACTAAATTGATAAATGAAGATGAGGATTGTCGCATATTAAAGGATTGTATGCTGTGTTTTTCTTGTGACGAGTATTGTCCATATCATTCACATCCTTTTGACAAAATAAATGAGTTGCAGGAAAAATACAATTCTCAAAATGTATCACCTGCAATTGCTCAAAATGCAATCGATGGGTATGGAGCAAAGAGTGAATTTGTACCGCGCCCGATTGATCCTGAAAGACCAATTTTAGATAAGTGTGCGTTCCCTAAAATGAATGCAAAAGAAATAGAAGGGCCAATGTTTGATGATCTACAATCAGTTGGTGGTTTACATTACTTTTGTCAATTAGTATATCAACACTTAGCAAAACCTTCCATCATCAAAGAAAGAGTTCCGTTGATTCTTGAAAACTTCAAAAAAACAGGTGTTAATAAGGATACTGAGGTCATATGTTGGCACGACGAGTGCTATGGATTGTATACCTCATATTGTCAAAGGAACAACCTTGAAGTGCCTTTTAAACCCGTTCATATTTTTGAGTATGTATATAATTATCTAAAAGATCACGAATCTGATATCAAGAAATTAAACTTAAAAGCCGCTTATCAGCGTAACTGCTCCAATCGTTATGTACCTGAAACTGATGAGATTCTTGATAACATATGCGAACTTATCGGGGTTGAAAGGGTTGCTAGGAAATTTGATAGAGAAAACGGTATATGTTGCGCTGCACCTTTTGCACCAAGGGGTCACAAAAATCTAGTTCGTAAAACTCAAAATGATAACGTTCAGGACATGGTAGACTATGGTGCTGAGGTCTGTATATTCAATTGTCCAATGTGTAAAGACACATTAGATCGGAAGGTTACTGCTAAGGGATTGAAATCTTATTTTATTAGTGACCTCGCGAGACTTGCTTTAGGTGAAAAGTTAGAATATTAAGTTTACCCTTTTTTTTCTTTTTTTTTCATCGTAATTATTAATAACATAAAGAAATTCATATACACAAATCAAATTAAATTAATCAAGGGTGAAGAAAATTTTCAACGATTCTAATTGTGAGAAATGTGAAAATGTGGATTGTCTAACTCGTTGTCAATGGATGGAATTTAGTAATATTGAAGAAGCGCGAGTAGAAAAAACCAAAATGATCAACGGGGAAGAATCTCGAGTACTATCTGAATGTGTTACTTGTTTTGCGTGCGATGAATATTGTCCATATGAGTCTCATCCATTCGATTTAATAACAGAATTACAAGAAAAATACAATTCGTTAAATATAAACCCTGGTATTCTTGAAAGTACAATTACTAGATTTGCTCCACACGATCAAGTGAGGTTAAAGGAAATTGATCCTAATAAGCCCGTATTAAATAAGTGTGGGCTAAGTAAAATCAACGCGAAACAGATGGAAGGACAGCTCTTTGAAAATTTGCAGTATGTTAGTGGTCTTGACTTTTTTTGTAACTTGATGTATCATCATTACGCAAGAGACTCTATCATTAAGGAAAGGGCTCCAATAATATTAGAAAATATCAAACTTCAAGGTATTAAAGAAATGATTTGCTTTCACGACGAATGTTATGGATTTTACGCTTCTTATTGTCCACGTAACAATATTGAACTTCCACCTGGTTTTAAACCCGTTCATATCTACAACTATCTTTACAATTATTTAAAAGAACATGAATTCAACATCAAACCCTTGAATTTAAGAATAGCTTATCAAAGATCTTGCTCAAATCGTTTTATCCCTGAAGTTGATGAATGGGTTGATAAAATATGCAATTTAATCGGTGTTGTTAGGGTGCATAGGAAGTACGATCGAGAAAATGCGTTATGCTGTGGTGGAATCTTTGCAACTCTTGATAAAAAGGCTTTGGGGCGTAAAACTCAAAACGATAATATAAACGATATGATAGACCATGACGCTGAAGCATGTGTGTATAATTGTTCTATGTGTAAGGAAAGCTTAGGCTCTAAGGTTGAGCGAAAAGGGTTGAAAAATTATATCCTTAGCGATCTGTGTCGATTAGCACTTGGAGAGTCTTTGGATTAAATTAAACACTAAGATTTTTGCGGTATTCTTAATACTTTCCTTTTTTCTTTTTATTGCTTGTAAGTAGAGCGATTTAGAATTCAATCTTATAATTTTTAAGGTAGCGAATATAACAAAATATATAGAACAAAGAAATAATAAATGAGAAATAATAATGTCAGAACAAGAGTTAAGATCCCAAATTGCGGAAAAAGAAGATGAAATTACGAGAGTCGAAGAAGACGCTTCTAAAAAAGAAGCTTCGGCTGAAAAGGAAATCGAAGCCGATTTTGACGATAAAATAGACGATACAAAGTCTAAACTCGAGGTAGGAGAAGTAGATTTAAAGGAAGCTACAGAAAAGTCTAAAGATTGGACGAAGAAAATGAATAAGTTAAATGTGGAAGTATCTTCATTAAAGAAGAAATTAGATAATCTAATTAAGGGAAAAGCTAAAGCTTTAAACAAGAAACTGGATGACATTCTTAAAGAGAAAAGAAATAAAATAAAATCTTATGAAGCAGATATTAAAGCTTTTAGAAAAAAATTAGAGAAGTTAGAAGCTGAAGCATTAAAAAAACGCGTCAGCGAATAATTTTTATTTATATTATTTTTATTATTTTCATTAGGTTTCATGAGTAAATGAACAAAAATACGATTTTTTTAACTGGTTTTGAGAAGTTTGGTAAATATTCTTCAAATCTCAGTAGTGATATTGTTAGAAATTTCGACGATAAACTTCACCGGTACTCTATTGAAAAAATCATATTGCCAGTTAGCTGGAAAAGGAGCATTGATTTATATTTAGAATTTTGCAAGTCGAATGAATTAAAACCATCCTTAGTCATATTATTAGGGATATATTCAAAAAAAAGAATATCTTTAGAAAAAGTTTCTTTGAATTGGGTTTCTGGTAAAGATATGGACGGAAAATATAAATTTGGTTTTATAAATAAAAATAAATCTTTAAAACTCAAAACTATATTAAATATAAAAGAAATTTATAAAGCTCTTAAGTCTAACATAAGGCTAGCGGTTTCTTATTTTCCTGGGTTCTATTTATGCAATTTTATGTACTTTTGGGCTTTAGACATTTCAAAAAATGAATACCCCGTGCTTTTTATTCATATACCAAAAAATGGCAAGTTAGAGGAATATTCATCCAAAATTAAGAAAATTATTGTAGAAATATTAAAAACACATTAAAATATTAGGAATTCGATTGATCTAACGATTAAGCGGTAGTTTCTGACCTTTTTCGTTTAGCAAATCCTTGGAAAAGCCAGAATCAGATTGAATTTTTATTTCGTCATATAACCAGCTCAGTAAACGCATTTTTGCATTGTATATTTCAGTAATTTCTTCAAATATTTCCATAGAGTATATCAATATATTTATGGTAGTATTGATATCAAGAAACTTGAATTCGGATATTTAATAATCTAGTATCCAGATATCATTACCGCTCAGCTTCTTCTAAATCCTCAAATTCGGGGATTGTAATATGTCGTAGATTGTATTTAGCGAGTTTTTTGTGAATTCTACTTTGAATCTTTTCCATATTTTTTTCATAGAGATAAATTGGTAAAGCCAAGAGTCCTGTCAGTATTAACGGAGAAATTATAACTATAATTGGCAAAAAGATTTTGGAAAACTAAAGTTTTTTATATTCAGTTTTTATCTTCTCAAGATCATAAGCTACATTTTCGATGAGATCTCCATTTATCACTTTATCTAATCTCTCAACTAGTTCTTTAGGGAAAAATTCAATTTCAGATATAGAATCCTTAAATTCCTTGAAGTTATCCGTTAATGAATATTCACTCGTACTCCTTTTCTGCTCAAATTCATCCATTATCACCTTTGAAAATAAATCAATCAGATCATCCATAATTTTCTGTTCAAAATTCTTTACTTCAACATTAGCATCCTGAATCAAGTGGTCGTATTTTTTGTTTAATTCTTGGATTTCCTCCGCTTTTTTTTCCTCGATTTTGTCGATTTTAGGTTGTAACTCTTGTTTTATTGTCTCTAATTCTTGAAGTTTCGATTTTAATTGTTCGATCATTATATCATCTTAATACAGTAGATTTGTTAAAAATTTTATTCTAGAACCTTAATTGACATTAAAATAAAGAATAGATTATTGAGTTAATTTTCTCTTAGAAGACATTTATATAATTTATTCTATTTTAGAAGAATATGAGTCGTAAATATGAACATAGAATAGAATATCTTAAGGAAAATAAAGAAGATAAGAACCATGAACATCATCAAAGCAAAAAAAAAAGCAATAGTAGGAATAGAACACCTAAGGAACTTAAGAAGGCATATAGCGACTTCCAGAAAAAATTAGAGAAAAGTAAAAAAATTTGGTAACTTCATAAAATAATTGCAAGCTGGTTTATAAACCTTCCTGTAGAATTATACATCTTGATATACTTGGTTTCATCCCAGAATATCAACAGATTTGAATTAATTATAAATTATGTTAGGATTTATATTACCCCCTTTTTTACTCGTTTTTATCTTTGGATTAAAGAAAAAAGGCATGTAAAAACAAGTGGAATAGAAAAATGAAATTCAAAACATGACCTTTTTAGCTGATATCGATAAACTAATGAGCACTTATAAAGATTGGGAAGATAAAAAGTTCGGAAAGAAATAAAAATTTTATTATAGAACCTCAGTTAATATTAAAACAAAGATTAAATTATTAGAACAATTTTATCATAAAATAAATTCCATATTATTGTAGTGAAACGCTATGCCTAAGAAAATTAACCTACCAGAACCAGAAGATAACCTGAAATTTATCGATGTTCATTGCCATTTACCGTTTCCTAGGCCGAAAAAAAACGATCGTTTACCTTCTGATGAACAGCAATATCGAGATTTCTTGAGTAACGGAGGAGTTTACTTAGTAACCAGCTCGATAGATAATAGAACTCTCGATCTAATTTTACCGTTTGTTAAAGATAAAGAGAAGATCGGATTTACATGCGGTTGGGCTCCACAAACTGTCACCTATACCAATAAAGACCAGTATTTCGGAGAATGGAAAAAATGGGTTGATTTTATCGAAAGTAATCAAGATTTATATTTAGCTATTGGAGAAGTTGGTTTAGACTTTCATCATGCTAAAACACTCGAGAAACGAGAAAAACAGGTCAAAGAATTAAAGAAAGTATTTGAAATTACCATAGAATTTAATAAACCCTATATTCTACATGTTCGGAATGCAGCTGAACACGAGTTTGATCGAGACAATCCAAAGCATCGCTACAATAAGAGGGATGGAGCGACAAAAGAAATTCTTGGTCTAATTAATGAATTTAATATCAATCCTAAAAGGGTTATGTGGCATTGTTTTTCTGGTCCAGATGAGTATGGAATAAGTATGCCTAAACAAGGATACACTTTATCGGTTCCAAGTTCTGCCTATGGA
Source organism: Promethearchaeota archaeon (assembly GCA_013375475.1). Lineage (GTDB taxonomy): Archaea > Asgardarchaeota > Lokiarchaeia > Sigyniarchaeales > SOKP01 > SOKP01. Next base: position 11,238 of record JABXKD010000063.1, on the reverse strand, counting down.
ATTAATAAATGGCGTAGAGTGACAAAACAATCTCCGTTGACTGCTTTAGTAACGGAAACTGATAGTTACTACCAACACCCTTATCTAAGAGGACCTGTAAACGTGCCTTTAAATGTAAAATATTCTATTGTAGCAATAGCATATTCCCATAATACATCTCAACAAGAAGTAAGTAGAATAACAGTTGAAAATGCTATAGAATTTTTCAATTTAGAACATTAAAATTTTTAAATCTGTTAATACTCATAAAAATCAGTCTAAATTTCATTTAAATATGATCCAAAATCATTCATTCTTTAGCAACTAAATTAATTAAATACAAATGTGAAAAAAATGAGAAATTATAATAAAGCTTTACTTATCGTTGCGATTCTTGTTGTTGGTGGCGGTTTAGGATTTTTTATCTACGGTTTCGTAGCTGCTGGGAGTATCGAAAATTCGTTTAATTTTAAGTACGAACCAAGTTCTCCCGATCCTATAGAAGATCTTACCTTCTATGCTGACATTGGAGAAATAATTTTTAAGTATAATACTTCTCCGACGACCTCTTATGCAAATATAGATGTAAATATAGAAATTGCGGGCTTGTTTATGGAAGGAAAGACCTATGAGGATTTCTTTAATCCAGAGACAGAATGGTGGGACAATTCGACTGCTACATTTAATCTACGAACTCTACCAGATGCCTGGTATGATCCCTCTCATTGGTTTAAATCCTATAGCATTACAGTAACCGTTACTTTAAGAACAGATGTAGTATACGATCTTACAGCATTAATGTCTACAGGGTCTATTGAAATGCAGGTTTCCGATGGTGTGATCCTAAATGGAACGTCATTAACTTCGATTACGGGCTCAGTCAAATTGAATATATTAGGTAACAACGAATTCCGAGGGGAAGTTAGACTCAAGAGTAGCACGGGGAGTATAGAATCTTCAGCGACCAAAACGAATTTTTCGAGCGGATTTCGAACTTTAACATCCACAGGCTCCTTGACATTAAATTATACAAATTGTCACATGGGTGATAATTTAATTGGGACAGTTTCCACCGGAACTGTGACCTTTAAGAGTTATAATATGATATACTCACAAGACATTAATCTAAACCTTGCGACATCAACTGGGAGAATTGATGCGGAACTTTACCAATACATTACTATGGGTGCGAACGTAACAGGAACGTGGGAAACTTCCACAGGAAGCGTAAATGTGATTTATAGAGACAATTTAGTCAACACTGGTGTTAGATTTATTGGCTCAACTGGTACTGGATCAATTAATTATTCAGGTACAGGAATGATAGAAACCGGCTTAGGAAGCATATATTCTTCCATAAACTACGGAAATGCGACATACAGATACATATTTTCGTTAGATACATCAACAGGTAGTATAAACGCTGACGCTCAAAGCGCTTAGTTGATTTTTTTAAAACTTAAATCTCTGTTTTATTTTCCTTTTTTATTTCCAAAATAAACCCATTTCGACTATAATGTCATAAGCAAGGATTCCAAATTCTATGAGGGGATTAGCGCGACTTATACTCATGATATAACAAGGGCGGGGATCATTGTTTTTTTTTAAGATTTTGATGAAATAAGTCTAAATAAGATTTAGACAATAGATTTATTATTAAAAATAGTACTAAAAATGTGAGAATATGGCAGATATCTATATTATACGAGGTGGTTTCTTTGGATGGGAATTTACGATTAAACTCCTCTATGTTGTTTTTGGACTTATCCTTTGCTTTTATGATTGAAAGAAGAATAAAAGAAAAGATTATTTCTGGGTATTAATATTTGGGACACTGTTGTACATTGGATCTGAAATAATGTTATTTTTATTTGGAGGGCGCGTGATGCAGGAAAAATATTTATTCGGGATAAATGTCACTTCCATGCACTGGCTAACAATCCCCCTAATGGCCGTGGCAGATGTCGTAATAGTAGCAATTATCGCTCTATTTTTCGCTGATAGGCTAAGAAACTCAGAAACGCGAAAAAAGTGGGGAATTATTTTCATTATATGGTTAGTTTGTAGAGATGTAATACCCTATGTAATTCTATATGGTTTAGGTTATAACTTTGCCACTATTTCTATTGGGGACCCTCTTATTCCATCTAGAAGAAATATGACAGAAATGGGTACACTTATAGCTCTATCAACTTTGGTTGTGATAGGACTAATCTGGCTCTTTAGAACGGATAAGAAATCAAGAAAGCGAGGATTATATATGATTGGAGTAATGATCATTTATATGACTGCATGTTTAAATTAGAGAACGATTATTGAAATACGCGATTATTTAAAAATAAAAAAAAAGTGTAGAAAATTATTTTAATCAGGGCCCATAATACCTGCTATTAATCCTAAAGCGCCGCCAGCTATAAGAACATATAAACCAAGGGACGCAGGACCAAGAGGTAAATCATATGGAATGATACCATCGATAATTGGGGCAGAATCTCCGAAAATATTTGTTACCCAATCAAGATTAATCACAATATTCAACGTACCTAAGAGGAGCATTATGCCCATCAGAAGCACAAATATCGATCCAATCAAACCTATTACCCGACTTTTCATCCCTATTAATTGAAAAATCCCAGAGAGTAAGAAGACAATTCCAATCCCTGCGATGATGTAAAAAACAAAACCAGGGACGCCCAATAATATTCCTAATGCTTCTGCTTCGGTAAACATAGCAGGTAGGTTTTTTATAAAACCAATTCCATATGCATAAAAAGTGGGAGGTAGCGTCACAGAAACCCAAGATAATAGATATGTTGCAACTATAGTTATTATTCCAGCTATTAAACTTAAAATTTTTCCCATTCCCATAATTGTCAATTCTCGTATTTGTTGATAAATTTATATAGTAATAATTTAACAAAATTAATTGTTATGCATGTATATTTCACGATATGATTTAAATGTTCATGTAGGATGATGTTTTTCTAAAAGATACATTTTCTTAAGTATTTCAGTATTCTACCCAAATTGGTCCTACCCATGTCGTCCTACCATTATCCCCAACCACTCTAATAACGTAAAAATCAAACCCTCCCGTATTTAATGTACTAGGATCAATTGGATTATCGCTATAACTATTAATATAGTATTTTCCATCTATTTCGACGCAATTAGGTTCAAAAGTAGCTCCTACTATAGGATCAGTATCTATTACAGAAATATTAACAAATGGAGCTGATATATCAATCGATTGCCATAGGAGTCCATTCTTCATTATTTCAATCACTCCTTCCCAATTGGGAACCCAATTTTTTGAGACGGAAGCTGCCTTCGATTTCTGAGCCACTGGCGCTCCATCTTGGGCAAGAAAAATATTTATCTTTCTATGGGAAGTTTGATTGTTTACAATAAGAGTAGAACCATCTCCTACTTGTGTTCCATTTATGTTAAATAAAAGAATAGGTCTTCCATGATCAGAATTAGCATAAATTTGTTGGTTTTCTAAACCAGTAAAAACTCCATTTCGAGTTAAGTTATCTACAAATGCTGCTGTTATTCCTCCTGGGTAAGGATGCTCGTTTCTCGTTAACCAAATGCTATAAGGGCGTTGATGGCCAATATATGCCCTCGTATGACTTATACTGTGTCCTGGATGTCCATCGTGATTATCTCCAGAACTATAGAGTGTCATTTTATATCCCATCTTGTACGCATCCATGATTGAGGATCCGTGAGTGTACAAAGGAGGGGTATCGATCGCTCCTCTATAATTTAAAGGATGTCGTTGCTCAAATAAAAAATCTCCGTGTACAGAAGATACTTCAGCTATTTTAACATATTTAGGATTTATATATGTCCAGTCTTGGATGTACGCTCTTTTGGTAGTATGATGTGGTAAGGCTAAAGCTCTTGCTCCTGTGCGTTCGGTGAAAGCATTTAAAGCGTCCCATAAACCTTGAGTAGTTGGAACTAGTGTGTAAGACAATATAGGGTCTTTCAGTAGTTCATCTCCGCTAAATATACAGGTATAATGCCCTGTTTTTACTTGAGTCCATTCGATTCCTTGAAAGGAAACAAACTCGTTTGGAACATAAGCAAAATTAGTTGCTTTTTCAATCTGATCTAAAGATCCCGGGTTCCACATCAATATTTCTCCGTGATCGGTTAAGGCAGTGAATTCAAGACCAGCAACATAACGAGCGTAATATAATGAATGTTCAGGAGTCCCTGTGCCATCAGAAAGTTCCGTGTGAGCGTGAAAGTCTCCCCAAGCGATTAATTGTTCATTGTTAGTGTAATTCTTTACTATTATTGGGTTACTATAATAAGTATTCGATGTTGTCGAGTCATTAACTAAAACATAGTGGATTCCTGGAGTGTTAATACTCATCTTAAAGTTATGCATACCGTTATCTTTGCCGTCCCTAATTTCATAAGCGATATCCGAACCAAAAAATTGACCATTGAAAGTGTATGGAGCGGGTAAATCTGCGATCGGGTTAAGGATTTCTGAACCTGAGCTGATATTAAGAGAATAAAGGGAAAATTCAACAGTTCCCTTATAAATAGCGCTTAAACGTTCAAATTGATCCCACGCTTCCACTTTAATTTCAAATGTTTCACCTAAATTAACTTTTGATTGGGTGTGAACCCAAAGAAGGCGGGGATTGTTATCAAACATTACTTCAAGATCAATACTTACAGTTGACCACAAAATTAAGGGTGTGATAACCGTTGCTAATTTTATTGCTAACTTTGGTTTTGTAGGAATTCTATAAATTTGGTCTAGAATTCGAGAATTAAATTTTCTAACAAACGCCGTCTTTCTCTTTAGAATACTTATTATTAAAAGGAGTATCGAAAAAGAGAGAAAAATTCCTAATCCAGACCATATCGCTAAATTAAGAGGAGAAAACGCTTTGTAGTAAAACACTAAAAGAGTAATGAATGTAATCGAATAGGAAAGAAGCACTCCGTTTCTTTTCCAAGCAACATCTTTAGAGAATAGATAATAGACGATCCCAATTAATAACCCAATAAACGACCAAAAGTAAAAGAAAAAGGTTACAATCCCAAATATATATACTAGTAACCTTGCTACCCTGCGCCAATTTATTGAAACGAGTTTGTTAAGTCTATTCATTTTAATGACTTACTTCATTTAGAATACCTGTTATTGTTTCTTCTTCTTTAAGCCCATGCCAAATAAAAAACGTAGTATATTGAATTGTCGAATAATGTATACTAAACCAATTATGATGATTAAAGACAAAGACATAATGGTGAAGTACTTTGCAACGATTGCGAAATCTAATTGAACGATAAAAAATCCAATAACTATTATTATAGTTTGATGAACAACATAAAACGGCATTACAATATCGTTTAGAAACTTTCTTGATTTGTGGTTAAAATTAAGATATTTGCTGCCTAATCCTAAAATTACAATTAGCCAGCTCCACACATAAGTTAAACCAAGTATCCAAAATAAGAAGTCTTCAAAAAATAAATCAAAAAATAATGTTACAACAAGTAATAATACTGTCGATATAATACCTACTATTAAAGCAATTAGCCTATGGTTCTCAATAGATTCTTTGAATTGTTTATTGGATGCTAATAGAAACCCTATTATGTAGAAAACTAATAATGAAAAGAAATTATAACCTCCAAACTTCCCAAGAATAGAGAGTGGATTAAGTAACTCCAGTATTAATATTGGAATAATTAATATGTAAAGTGATCCCGGTTTCTTGAAAAAAAGTGCCATTTTTGAGAGTTTCTCAAGATTTTCATCTTTCCGTAGGTATACAAACAGTTTTACAGTAACAAGCGAAAAAATAAAAAGCAAAATTAAAAACCATAAGTGCAAACCAGTCCACGGAAAATTTCCACCATAACCATATAACCCATTAAAATATTGAGGGTAAAATTCGAAAAAAGAACCAGTAAACTCTGCATGGCTTACTCGATCAAGAAAGACCTGTATAGGAATTTGGGTAAGTATAGCAAATAAGAAAGGGATCATAAGACGAACAAATCTTGCTTTGACATATAATCCCGCCTTCGCAAAGCCCAAGAAGTAGAACGTAGCCATCCCCGAAATTATAAAAAACAAAGGCATGCCAATACCTCCTAAAAAGTTAAAAAAGAAAGTCATAAATAAATCTAATTCATCATTTTTGACGTGCCATTCATTAAAATCAAAAAAACGCGAGCAATGGTATATAAAAACAAGAAAAACGGCAATTATTCTGAGCCAATCGATATCATATCGTCTTTCATACTCTTGTGAAATGGTTGCTGGTGTTTTTTCAAGAGAAGAGTTCATTAGTAATCCACTTACTCATATTTAGTTTAGCAATTCTATGTCAATTTTATCTAATATTTCCATCAAATCTAACACTTCAAAATCAAAATTGTAAACATTTGTCGCGTCAGTTAAATTGGTTTTACAGAAAGGACAAGTTGACGTTATAACCGTTGCTCCCGTTTCTTTAGCTTCATCAAGCCGTTCTTTTGAGATCTCCAGAGCCCAATCAGGATATCCGATTTTCACCCCGCCCCCAGCACCGCAACACCACGCAAAATTCCGATTTCTCTTCATCTCTACCAAATTCAATCCCGGAATCTGTTTGTAAATCTCTCTTGGTAATTCATATATTCCCATATGTCTTCCTAGATGGCATGGATCGTGGTATGTAACCGTTTTATTGTATTCAGATTTGAATTCTATCTTTTTCTCATCTAAAAGTTTCCTCACTAACTCAAGTGAATGGTAGATTTCAAATTCTAAGTCGTTTCCAAACCTCTCGAAATCTTTCGTTAGTGTCTTATAACATCCTGCGCAGGAGGTGATTACTTTAGTCGCGCCAGTTTTTTTTATTTGTTCAACATTGTATTTCATGTATTCATCGACTATGCTCAATTGCCCGGTTCTAATCATAGGGCTCGTACAACAGTGTTCGTCGATTAAGGTAAAATTGATACCCACTTTTTTCAAAAACCTTAAAGTAGAATCTCTTAAGCTTTTTTGGCGGTAGTTAGAAGTACATCCTATAAAATAAACCCACTCGGCTTTATCCGGTAAGTTATACTCTTTTATCAACTCTGCGTTATCTGAGTTTGGCTCACCGTAAGGATTACAACTGTCTTCGCATCGAGTAACTAAAAATTTTTGGTTCTCTGCTGACCCGATGTTTTTTACTGCCAATTCCCTTAATGCTTCTATCATTTCAACTATATAATCAGCGTGAGGCGCTTGACATGCGTCCATACAAGCCCCACAAGTTGTACAAGCAAATATTGGATCTATTAAATCCTCCGTCCATTCCAGATCTCCGTTTAAAACTCCTCTAATTATTCTGATTCGACCTGACGCCCAATATGATTCGAATAGGAATTTTTCTCCGCTGGGGCATGATTTTTCGAAGTCTTTATAGCTATATTTACATGTGCTGCATTTGATACACCGATCAAATGCCATTTCTAAAACATCTTTTCCAATTAAACTTTCGTCAATTTCAACCATTTACGTGTTCCACCTTCCTGGATTAAATATATTATTAGGATCCATACAATGTTTTACTTTTTCAAAAAGAGCAATCCAACCTGGATTAATTTTCTCTCTTAACTTAGCAGTTATCCACGATGGAGTTTTATAGGGTATACACCCAAGGTCTATACAGACATCAGCAATTTCTTCTAACAACTTAACAATCTTATCTTGATCTTTGAATTTTTTAAACCTAAATATAGGTCGAAATATGCCGTAATGCCCTCCTTTCATGATCTTAAGATAATTGAATGGAGGAACTCCGTGTTTCCTATAAAGTTCGTCGGTTTTTTCAATGAGTTCCTCAAACTTATGAGATGGGGCATACGCACCAAACCAGGTTAGCCCACTATACTCGTGTAGGGAAAGTATTTGGGAGGGTAAATTGAAAATATTAAGAGCTTTCAAATTAAACAATTTAGCAAATTCTTTATAATCAATTACATGGATATTTGTTCCAGCATTATTTAGTTTTTCAATTATATCGTTAAGGATTTCTAACTTAGCGTTCATTTGGTTTTCGGTTTTCGCAGACATTGGCACGACCGCAGTGTAAGGAGGTTCTTCAGGATATCTTACAGGCTCTGGTATCCCGACTTCCATTTTAGCAACTTCTACTGAAAAAGCTGCGACATCGTTAACGATATCTGCTCTTCCAACCTCCCTTAAAAATGGCGCTAAATCCGTTAAACCAAAAAACACAACAAGTTGCGGCTTTTCAATCGGTTCTTTAGGCCACAATTGAACGGCACACTTAGTAACTAACCCCGTCATGCCTTGGAAATTTACAAACAGTCCTAAAAGGTCAGGCATTGGATATCTACACCACCAGCTGTCATCTTCTGCTTTATCCTTTCCATAGAAGCAGGAACCGATTCGAGCTACATTTCCATCAGCAGTTATGACTTCAAGACCGTTAATACTATCTGCCATTGAGCCTATCTTTGCCGCTAAGTTTGTCATACCGCTTAATAAAACATTTCCAACAACTCCTGAGTAAGGAGGTGCGTTTGGGAAGCTATACCTTAAATGTGGATAATGTTCTTCAAGGTGTTTTTTAAGTTGACCAAAAGTAACCCCGGGCTCTAGGAGCGCATACATCATGTTGTCGTCTATGTGTAAAATTTTGTTCATTTTTTTTCCAAAATCGACGACAATCCCGCCGTAATCAGGGATAGTTAATCCTCCAACATTATTTCCTGTAGTATAAGGAACTATTGGAATCGAAAATTCGTTACAAAAGTTAATGAGTTCAACGAGCTGTTCATTGTTTTGAGGAATTACAACGAAGTCTGGCATGTGAGGTTTGTTTTCAGTCATATCCTGAGAATAAGGATACAAGTCAACTTTCTTATCTGTAACATAATCCTTACCAAAAATTTCAACCAATTTTGAATAAACATTATCTTTTGATATCTTTTCAAACACATTCCGTTGGTTGGTTGTTGTCATTAGATCTATTTCACCTCGTATCCTTATTTAATTCGTAATAGTTCACATTAGGCTCTTGTGCGACCATTTGCATCGATACTACAAAAATATTGTAAAATCGCATTATCTTTTCGCTATCCTCTCCCAAACCTTCAATTTCCATTTTCCCCTCTTCTATAGCATAAAAGGGATTTAATCTATCGTTTGCGATATCTAGCATTGTGTTAACATGAATTTTAACTTTCAAATCTGGGTTGGGGTATTCTTTCCTTTCAAATTTTATATCCATACCATCGAAGATTACAGTTACGGGATAGAACGGTTCTATATGTAGAACTATTTTTTTATTCCAATCTTTTACATGCTTTTTAAATTTTCTCTCGTTCTTCCTTGAATTGAAAACATTGTACAGTGATAAAGAAATTAAATCATCCGGGAATTCTATATTCAACATAATTTTTCTTTTAAATTTGTTTGTTCAAAACAAATCGATCATTCGTTTAATTAAAAAAAATTAAAAATTTGGTTATAGTAAATTTACTTAAAATTTTATTTCAGAAGCGAACCATTATTTCTGATAACAGTTTCAGCTTTCTTTATTATCCTTTCAATGATATCGTTAATATCATCTATGCTATCAATAATTCCTATCGATTGACCTAGTAAAACAGCACCAGTTTCAATATCTCCGTTATATACCCTGTCATATGAACCCATGTCTTTTGCTCTTTGCTCAGGAGAAATTGAATTTTCATACGCGATCATTTCTTCTTTACTACCCGGTGCTGGATGGGATAAAGCGTATTCGTTTTTATACAGGCGAATCGGACCAAATGTTCCAGTATAAAGTCCGGTATCTTGTGGTGTTCCAGGAGGAATTAACGCTTTGTATTTTTCGTGAAATTCACTCTGTTTAGAAGCTATAAATCTCGATCCCATAGCTATTGCTCCAGCTCCTAACGAAAGCGCTGCAGCTAAGGACTCTCCTGTAGCGAAACCTCCGCAAGCAATTTTTGGTAAATCAGGAAATCTCTCGTTCATTTGCTGAAGCAAAACAAGAGTGCTAACTCTTTCGTATGATTGATGCCCTCCACCTTCAGTACCTGTGACTACTATCCCATCTACGTTTGCAGCTACACATTTTTCAGCCAACCAAACAGCAGGAGCAACGTGAAAGTGCTTAACATCTGAGTTCTCTCTTAATTCCTGAAAGCTTTTAGATTCTGCAAGAATCTTTGAAGAACCCGCTGAAGTTAACCAATATTTACACTGATCTCGCATTTTCTCGTTAGCCATGACTATTCTTGGTAATGATCTTACCATTTGTCTGACTCCTGGATTATTCCGAGAAGTAAGGATGTTAAGACCAAATGGTTTATCAGTATGTTCGATCATATGTTCTAGGCTTGCCTTATGTTCTTCAACGGGATTTGTGCCTGCTATATTAACGTTTGATAACACTCCTAAGCCACCAGCCTCACTGACGGCAAGAGCTAAATCACGGGTAAAAAAGGGACCCATAGGTGCGCTAAATATAGGATGTTTTATCCCAAACATTTTAGTTATATTTGTTTCTATCATTTAATATATCATCTTTAGTTTGATAAATTAACAGAATTTTTAAAAGTACTTTTTTATCTTTCTCACTTAAAATTTCTACGTGTTCCACCTTCCGGGATTAAATATATTATTTGGATCGATACACTTTTTCACTTTTTCAAACAAGTTTAACCACCCAGGATTTATAATTTCACGCATCTTATCCGTCATCCAAATTGGCGTTTTATACGGAATACACCCTTCTGCGATACAAAATTCGGCTATTTCGTTGAGAAGACTATGGATTTTATCCTCGTCTTTGAATTTATTGTATCGAAGTATCGGCCGAAAAATGCCGTAGTGAGCGTGCTTCATTATTTTCATGTAGATAAATGGAGGGACGTCGTATTTCAAAAACAAATCGTTCACCTTCGGAATTAGTTTTTCGAGTTTATGCGTCGGAGCGTAAGATCCAAACCATGTAAGGCCCGAATATTCTACTAATGACAGAATTACTGCGGGCAAATCCAAGTGGCATCTAACTCTTAAACTAAATAACTTGCTAAACTCGTCAACATCTACGAGAAGAACTTTGATCCCTTGTTTTTTCAAATTTTCTATGGTTTGCTTAAGATACTCCACCTTAGCTCTGAATAAACTTTCCGTTTTACCAGATATAGAAAAGAGTGCAGCAAAATCGGGTTCACCAGGAATCTTTTTCGGTTCTGGAAGTT
>JABXKD010000062.1 GCA_013375475.1 Promethearchaeota archaeon | reverse complement strand
ATTGATAGTTGCTGCTGTTCTTATAGTCTTACTACGATTTTCGAAAAAAGACAATCCTAAACCAGACTAGACCAATTCTTTTTCAATCATCCTTAGTTTTATTTTCTTTTACATTATTTGAATAGTAACAACTCCGATCAAATTATAAGGTTAAGACTTATAAACGGTGAAGAACAATTTTAAAAATAATTCAATGGAAATTGAACAAAGAGCAAAAATTGTCATTATGGATTAAGTGAGAAACAATTCTTATGAATGAAAAAGTAAAAATATTAAATTGCTTAACTATTTTAACAATTCATAAATTTATAATTCAAAAAAAAAACCGAATTAAAATGTCAAAAAAAAAGTTATTTTACATTTTCTCCGTTTTTTTGCTTCTCGGAATGACGACGAGCGTTCTCAACGCGAGAGCCCATGCTCCTATAAATATAGATATGGAATACGATGTAGATGCACAACACCTTAGCGTTATATATACTCACGGAGTTTCGGATCCTACTGAACATTATATAGAATCAATCGAAGTGTGGGTTAATATCACACAAATCTGGGAATATCATGGTCACTTTTATTTTAATGATTCTGTACCGGGTAAAGGTGAAAATTATGCAATCGCTGTACGTCCTTCAGTAGCGCCTAATTATACGTTCTACTACACTGAACAACCAACCGATATAACTCCAATTACAACCTCACACACACTAGCTCATTATATCCTTCCTCTGCCAGGACTCCAGAAAACCGGAGAACCGTTAGACACACCGATAGACGAAAATACCGGAAAACCGGTAGGATTTATAAAAGAAGGTCGGACTAATATTACTCTATCTGCTACTTGTTCCGACGTGGGAGTCCTAACAGAGCATTATTATGTAGGACTACCTTACTATAACCCGCATCTAACCTTCGCTGAAGCAGCAATGCCTGCAACTGTCTCGACGATCATAGTATTTGCGTTACTTTTTATACTACCAAAATTAGGTCAAAAAAACGCACCAAAAATAAAAGAAGAAAAGAGCAGGAATTAAACAAATTAAAATATTTTTTTACCTGTTTTATTTTATCATTTTTCCCTTTGTTATCATCAAAATCTCTATAAAGATGAGGAATTTTACATTAACGATATAATTGTCGTCTTATCCATGGTATTTTCCTTTCAAATTTTAGTTAGAGTTAATTCTAATCGAATGATAATTGCTATTTTTGATATATTTTAAGGTTTTAAATTAGAATTAATATTAACTGATTTTTAATAACTCTATTTGAACTTTTATTTATGTTATATTTAAATATCAGGGATAAAAGAACTTGATTTCAATAGAATTCCCACTTTGAAAATGAACTAATCGAAAATGAAAAGCATGTATCTAATGCATTATTTTTTATGAGAGAAAAAAAAAAGAGAAAAAAAATTTAAACACTCCATTTATTCGTGGAATGCTACATTATTTATATTATCTTTAGGCTTGTCCCTTTTTACTTAGCTGTTATAAGTGCTGGTGATGGTCGAATCAGATGGTAAATTAAAGCAGTTGACAACATTGAAGCCCCAATGAGTGATGTAACTACACCACCGAGAAATTGAAGCTCAATCGTTTCCCACACATTAATTCCGCCTACTACATGAGCGTCTGCCATGAAACTTGTTCCAAGAAATGAAGCTGCACCTAACCAGAAGAAAAACAAGGCCATTATAATTAATTGCTTTGTATATTGTCCTGCTACATTACGTACTTCAACGAAGTTTTTGGTTGCCACTTTTAATCTAGGTACGAAATTCATCACCAGAAATACGATCATCATAAGAAAGTTCGCCATGGTTCGTCCCCAGTGAGGTGAACCTATCTCAAAAGTAAAGGTAACCCAATCTTGAACGGGAACAAATGGAGTACCAGCCTCCCATTCCAAAAAGGTAAATCCATTTGTATCTGCAATGATTGCAGGGATTATTCCAGTTATGAATCCTAAAGCAGCTACAATCATACCCATTATAAAGATACGCTTCCAAGGCCATTTTGTAAAATAGGCGTAAAGCAGAAAGCCCCAAGCGAATGCTAAAATCCAAGTAAATACGTTCATAATCTGAAATAGCACTGAAAATTCAGTCATATATGGAAACATTACTGTTATTATGAAACCTGGTGGGAACGGTGGACCAGATGCTAGTACTTCCTGACCCCAGTAGGATGGTAACCATGCGACACAAGAAGCACCATAAGCACTTAAGAGTTGAGTACTCGCTACAACCGCAAAAAGAGCTAATATGATAATATTAAATATCAGTTCAGATCGTTTTATTCGCGTTTTAAACACCACATTTTTTTTTTAATTTTTTGTATTTAATTTTTTTTTTAACAAATAGAAAAAATTCTATTGATTATATAGTAGGATACAATCTTATTTATAAAGATTCATTTTTTTCTTCCGAATTTTATCCTACCTAATCAAGAGTGTGAATATATATTCAAATTCGGTTATTCGAGAAAGTCCTTGACAACAAACTTTTAAATACAACTATCTTTCTAATAGTAACTATTATTTAAAAAAAACATCGAACATAATTTTTTTAAATAAAATAAAAAATAAACAAAAAAATAAACAAAATAAGTGATGATATAAAATGGTGTTATTTCAACCTACAGAGTCAACTGTATGGGACTTCGGTTATTATTTTGGAAGCGGAAAAGTAATGGAAATTGTCTTTTGGATTGTAGCTATTATTGGGATAATTTTTGCATTATTTCTGTTAGCTGATTATCTCAACAATAGGAAACCTGCGCATTTTTATTGGGGCATTTCATTCGCTTTAATCTGGATAAATACTCACGTAGTTATATTTAGTGGAACTTTTGCGACTTTTCTAGATCCTGTACCATCAGTTGTCGCAGCCTTAACGGTAGGACTATTTGCTGTTGGTGTTTTTAAAAGCGTGAAACCAGAACATAAATTGGGGAATTATCTCGTATACTTTGTTCTTATTATGTCCCTCGTAATAGGCACCCTTAAAGTTCCATTTTGGGACCCAAATGCCGATAATATTGTATTATCGACAATAATACCGATTGTGGTAATGGTTTTACACGTTCCTAGTGCATTAATAATAGTGTGGCTTCCATTCACTACGAGGGGAGAAAACGGGAAAGCCGCAGTTGTACTGTCATTGGCAGGCATTCTCATGGGTCTTGTCGGACTTCTTCTCGCACTTACAACCATCGTCGGAGGATTCTTTGCTTCAGATTTATGGCTTGAAATCATTTTTAACGTGTTTCCATTTGTCTACCTTGGAGCAGGATTATGCTTTGCGTGGGGAACTTTTGTTCCTAAACAATGGTCCTTTAATATTCCTGGAATTGAACTAGAGTAATTTAAATTAATCAAAATGCAATATTGCAATAATTTTTTTTTCTTTTTATTTTACTGATGAAATCTAATAATTTTCTTTTTGAAATAACAGTTAATTCATAAAACAGAAATCAAAACGCGTTAAGTGAATTAAAAATTCGATTTTATTCTTTTTATTCGATTTTTCAAATTTGGGTACATTAGACTAGTTATTCCTAAATCTGGATTGTTTTTAGCAAACTTAAGCAAAAGATATATTAATCAATACGAATTTAATTAGTAAAAAAATTACTTTTTAATCTATACAAACAAAGGTGTTTAAAATAGAAATAGAAACTGAAACAGTCCCGATGCAAACTGGTCTAGAAGCCCAAATGGAAACGCAGAAGAAGACGAAAGTTGAACAAGAATCGAGTTTTAAGAAGATACATTTCGTCTTGTTCGTATTCGTAGTTATTCAAGTTATTTTTTATATGACTTTTTCCGAACCACTGACAGTCCTCATCGGAGGAGAGCCGATCTGGCCTTTCCTCCTTGACGACGACGTAATATCAAGAACAGCTCGACTTGTTATGATATATCACTCGTTAGCTATACCCTTTTTTGTAGCGAACGTATTCTGGATATTAGAACACTACGAAGTCCGTCCGAGGTTGCTTCCAACTTTAAAAATTCTTTTTGTACCTAGTGCATTTATTGTAGGTATAAACGGAATGCTTTTTGCCTATACACGTCTAAGACTTTTCCACGAGCTTTTCACTTTTGGCTTGCTACTGGTTTTTATCGGTGGAATAGTATTTATTGTGTCAGCTTGGCCAGTGAAAGGTAGGTTTCCAAAAGAGAATCCAAGAGGATCTACGTTCCGTGGATTGAATTTAGAGTATTTCAACCTTGTTGTTCTAGCAATATGCATTATGGTTTCGGCAATATATGGTGCTCTCGCCGCTATTGAAAACTTTACGGGTACTATTTGGGGATTGGGTCGGGAACCTGTCGCGTTCCTAGCAGAAGCAATCATTAGAAAAGGTATAACATTCGGGGGCCATCATGATATCGTCCAAGACATGATAGTTGGTCACCTTCACATACAGCTTGCTCAATCAGCAGCTATGGTTATGTTGGTCGCCTTCCGTACGAGTAAAATGAGAGGTAGGATTTATACATATATCTTAGCGCTTACACCGATTGGTGTTATAACGTTATCTTATGGTGCTTGGGTCCTAAACCATTACATAATATGGGTTGGAGCTGGCCTATTGATCCTTGGAACTTTAACTATGTCAATAGTTGGCTTGAAGAATATTATTAAGGATGTTTTAGGAGATGATTACCGAGATGCATCGCGTGGACAAAAGCTTAGAGCATTGTTTAGTGAACCAGTAAAGATGTCATATTATTACCTTCTTATGATAGCACAACTTTTAGTTTTGCCTCAAATCTATGTTGGGCTTAGTACAGATGACTATTATAGATTGCATGCAATGGTAACACTGGAATATAATTTTAACGTGGCACACTGGCACCAATTGGCAGTCATGATTTCTGTGGCTCTGATGGTGCACGCTATCGACTTTTTCCAGGTTAAAGGTCGATTAAAAAAAATTCTGGGTTGGATATTTTTTACCGGGTTTAATTTGACATTTCCTTTCGCAATGATGCATATGGTACGTCCGCTAGAATTGGAAAATTTCGCGGGTTTTCGAACTATAGTATTTATAGGAGTATGGGTTCTCTTGGTAGGCTTTGCAGTCGGATTATACGCGCTTGGTAAAAATTTAAAATCTATCCCTCCAGCTATTCACGGAGGACCAGCTTCTGAACCTCAGATTCTTATTGAGAAGACAGTTTAACCTGTTAGCCCTTTTTTTTATCTTATTTTTTCTTATTTTTTCTTAAATAAAATTTTATATGCTATTCTTAATTTCCCTTATAAATTTTTAACAAGGAATTAATTTCATTTAACAACTTTTTTGTGGGAACTATATTGAACCTAAAAAATCTCTTATCGCTTTTTGGAAATTTGATTAAAGCTAGGCAAACTATACTTTTAGTTTATACCGGAGTCTTATCTTATTTTATTACCGTCGTAAGTGAAGCAACAGAGATAAATTGGTTTAATCTATTACATTTAGCAATATCGCTTTATCTTGCAATATCAGGTACGACCGTATTAAATATGTATATAGATAGAGATATTGATGCGATCATGGAACGAACAAAAGACCGTCCTTTACCAACAGGTAAGATTACGCCCTCTTCAGCTCTTATAACAGGAATTGTGTTAACTTTAGCAGGAGTGTTCCTTTCGTTTTTAACGCTCAATTGGTTAGCAGCCTTAATCATATTTTTCGGTTTTTTCTTTGATGTAGTGATTTATACCATTTTATTAAAAAGAAGAACAAAATACAGCATACTTTTTGGTGGGATCGCTGGTGGTCTTCCCGCATGGGCAGGTAGGGTAGCGATATTGGGGTACTTAGATTGGATAGGATTCTTATTTCTAATATTCATATTAGCCTGGATTCCCGTTCACATCCTTACTATAGCATTAATCCCTAAAAATTTTAAAGGGTATAAAGACGCGGGAGTTCCTATGTGGCCAATAGTGAGTTCAGAAACACAAACAATGCGCGTTATAGCCATAGGAGCATTTCTTAGTAGCGTAGCACTTTACGAGGCTGCGAGGGTTTTAGGGGCAAATTGGATAATTAGAATCATTTGGGGGATCCTTTGTCTAATAATTATAGGTTTAGCGATAAAAGACTTAGTAAAACCCTCAAATAAGCTCACATTCCTAATTTTTAAGATTGCTTCCCTCTATATGATCCTTGGATTTCTATTAGTATTTTTAGGTGTTCTTTTAGAGTAACTCATCTTAATTTCTATTTTACAATAAAAATCTTTATTTATTATCATAAATGATTATATTGAACATTTAAAATTTAATCATAAACTAATTAACAAAAAAAAAAAAGGTAAGATATATGGTAATAACACCTGAGATACAAATATTACTATCCGTTGTAGCTGTTGCAATATTTATAGCATTGATTTTGATATTGAACTTTAGAAAAAAAGGTACGCAAAAAGTTCTAATATGGATTATGGCAATCATATTTGGAACTTTGATGGCTGTAATAGTCGTATTAAACGGTATTGAAATATTTGCACCTAGATTAGCTGCATATGGCCAAGCTGGATTTGATCCAAATTTTACTAGTTGGCATATGGGTATAATCCTAGGTTTGCCAGCGTTAATTTCATTATCGATTGGCACAATTCTTGTCTTATACGACGAGGCGAAATATGTTATGTGGCACGGATTAGCTGCTGGAGGATCATTAATTGTTACGATAATAAACATTATTGCATTAGTATTCTTGACTGAAATGGAAGTACTTAACTATTCCGGAATGATCCACATACTTCATATATTTCTTGGAGCTTTTGGTTTGATGACGGGTGTCGCAAGCTTCTTATTTGGGGCTTCTGGACAGCGAAATCTCGCAAGAATGACTGGATACTTTACCTTAGCTGGTTGGTGGGGCGCTTTTCTCTTAGGGCTCTTATTAGAACTCCCCATTGTTCCCCTTTACTTCTTAGTATGAGGTGCAAAAGAATTTGAATGAAGCAAAAGTTGAAGAAAAACAAGTAATTGGAAAGACTAAACTAACAAAAGAATTAGAAGAAATTTTACCCCCTACACATGTAAGCACGGATATGTACGACATTGAAGCAACATCCGGCGATCTTTCGCTACTATCGAAGTATCACTACAAGTTCAAAAAAGAATATCAAGCGACTCACGTAGTTCGTCCTGGAACAACTGAAGAGCTTTCGAACGTAATGAAAAAATGCAAAGAGTACTCAATTCCTATGACTATTCGAGCCGCAGGAAGCTCATGCTACTCATCATCAACCCCAACCAATGGTGGTGTAATTATTGACATGCGAAGAATGGACAAAATCTACGAAATCGATGCCAATAATAAAACTGTTAGATGTGGTGCTGGAATTTCATGGTTAAGACTTATCGAAGCCCTCCTTGAGTATGGACTCGGTCCAAAATGCTACCCTACTAGTTATAAATCTAGTTGTGTTGGTGGTTTTGTAGTAACCTCTGGGAAAGTAGGTATCGGAGTCTTAAAGAACGGGATAATGAAAGATGCAATTAAGTCTTTAGTCTTTGTTAAACCAGACGGTTCTGTTGAAACGATTTCAAGAACCTCTCAAGGAGATTTAACACTTGATGACATAATCGGTTCATTTGGTATTTTTGGCGCTGTTGCCGAAGTAGAATTAGAAGTAACATCTCTCAATACATCAATTGAAATGGCAGGGTACGGTTTTAAAACATTTAAGATGGCAGCTGAGTTTTTTCGAACTTTGAAAAATAATGACGCACACAAACCTTTTTTCCTATCGCTTTCAGATAAAAGTTTTGAGAAATACGCTCATTGGACTTATCCAGCTAGAGCTTTTTTCGTCTACGCAGTATATTCTGATGATCCTAGTGCGACATCTCAAAGCGTTTCATTTGCGAAAGATGCAGCTTCAAAATTAGACGGACTTCCTGTTGAAGATTGGTATCTGAAGGAAAAATTTCGCGACATAGCCGATACTGAAGTTAACGTTGGTCGATGGTGTCAAAATCTGGTTTTTCAAGAATACTGGGTATCTGATAATAGAATCGAAGATTTTTACAACTTCTACATGGAAAAAACCTCAAGGCAAAGGTATCGAAATGCATTTTATTTGATGTCTGGAGCTAAAGGAGGAAATAGAATCAAGCTTTTTGGTCTTTCGGATATTAAGGATTCTCGAGAATTTTTTGGAATTAAAGCAGTTTTTAACGACATTACAATAAATAACTATGAAAATAAAGATAGTCTATACACTTTAGGTGTAGTAAATACGTTCTACTTTCTTAGATTCAACCCGGAAAGAGCAGAATACCTAATGAACTTGAAAAATAAAATAGATCCTGAAGATCTCGTAAACTCGTATAGATTAGTGAAAGCAAAAATGAGGACTTGGCGCGTTGGACTTCTTTTCTGGATAGCAAAACGACTCTACAGAACAGCCTAAAATAAAAAAATATTGAAATGAGGTAAAATAAAAATGAATGAAAATGTAAAAAAAGTAGTAACGACTGGACCTCCTGTATCAGGTATGTTTCCTCCTGATCAAGAAAATTTAGTAGATCCTGATTCTCATGCGGAATTAGATTACGAGCGTTGCGTTCAATGTGGCTATTGCCGTCTTGTTTGTAGAGTATATAACACAACCTACGCCGAAAGAGATTATGCTGGAGGTAGAAATAGGATTCTTAAATCACTTGCCCATAAAGAGATCGATTTCGATAAAGAAAAAATCATCGATGCTATCTACCAATGTATGTTGTGTGGAGCTTGCCGTACAGTCTGCCCAAATGGTATCGACACATTAGAAGTCTTCCAAACCTATAGACACACTGCTGTTAAAAAAGGTGTGATGCCAGAAAAACTAGCGGTTTTAAGAAATTCAATAGTAACTAATAAAAATCCCTTTCTCGAAAGTGGAACCGATAGATTTAACTGGTGCGATACTCAGTCATGCAACGAAGGTCATATGGCGTATGAACGAGCAATGGAACATAAAAGAAAAATAGAATCAGGCGAACTTAAGGCAGAGGATGTTCAAGAACACCTAGTCGGATATTTTGTAGGTTGTACTTCAGCTTATCGGAATAACGAGCTAACAACAGCCACTAGTGTGATTTTAGATAAACTTGGAGTAAAATTCATTGTTTTTCCTGATGAGGAATGTTGCGGATCAGTACTATTCAGAACTGGTTTAGATGACGATGCAATGGCTCTCGTTGAGAAAAACATTAAAATGATTCGTAGCTTAGGCGTAAAAGAGGTAGTCTTTTCTTGTTCTGGATGTTATTCCACAATGAACATCGAGTATAACAAATTCACAGACAATAATCTTGGATTTGAACTCACTCATATGGTTCAATTTGTGCCTAAATATGCAAAAGAACATGGCATTAAAATAAGATACACGAAACGGACAAAAGAAGATCCTCTAATTGTTACGTATCACGATCCTTGCCATTTAGGAAGATATTCCGAGATTTACGATGAACCAAGAGAACTTATTGAAATGATTGAAGGCGTTAAGTTAGTGGAAATGAAACACAACAGAGAAATGTCGTGGTGCTGCGGAGCTGGTGGAGGTGTTCGCGCCCTTTATGGTAATATTTCTAGTGATATCGCAAGTAACCGATTAGATGAAACTACTGCCTGTTGGGAAAATATTAACGAAGATAGGTTGAAAGAGGCTTTAGAAACAAAAGCTGAAGCCCTTGTAAGCGCCTGCGTATTTTGTAAAAACAACCTCGCACTTGCAGCTAAAGACACGAATTCGAGCCTACCTGTAATTGATTTGGCCCAAATTCTTGAAGATTGCGAATTCTATAAATAATTTTTTTATACTTATTAAAACTTTTATTTTTTTAAATTTAATATCAGTTTAATGTAATCTACATATTTGTCTTATTCTAATCTATACTGCTTTCAGTTAGATTTTTGATACGAAAAAATAATAAATCCACAGTATTTATTTCTTATAACCTTGAATAAAATTTTAATGCTCTAAGGTTTGCATGCTTATGGAATTAAAGAATTACAAAGTTTTGGTATCGGATGGTTTAGCTCAAGAGGGAGTTGAGATTTTGAAGAAATTCAAAAATTTTGAACTTACTATTAACGATAAAACAAGTAGAGAAGAGCTTCTTGAAATAATAGAACAATTCGATGGAGTTATAGTTAGGAGTGCAACTAAAATCACTCCGGATGTAATTGCTGCGGGGAAAAAATTGAAAGTAATTGTTCGGGCTGGTACGGGCTACGATAACATTAATATTGAAGAGTGTAACAAGCATGGAATTGTTGTTTTAATAACTCCATTGGGCAATAGTAATGCGGTAGTTGAGTTAACTATAGGTCTTATGCTAAATTTTGCGCGAAATGTTTATAAAGCAAACAATTCTATGCGCGAAGGTAAGTGGGATAAAAAATTTTTAATAGGTTCTGAGTTACAAGGGAAAACCATAGGAGTTATTGGATTAGGGAATATTGGAGCTTCTGTTGCAAAAAAATGTCAAGCGTTCAATATGAAAGTGGTTGCGTTTGATAGATTTGTTCCAAAAAAACGAGGTCAGGATTTAGGTGTTGAGTTACTGGATAATTTTGACGATTTTTTAGCTCGATCAGATTATATTACGATTCATGTTCCTTTAACAGCGCAAACGAAAGATCTAATCAGTTATTCCGAGATCGAAAAAATGAAACCTACTGCAATTATTGTTAATGTAGCCCGAGGAGGAGTTGTAAATGAGCAAGCGTTATACAACGCTCTAATTACTAACAAGATCGGGGGAGCCTGCATCGATGTTTATTCTAAAGAACCAGTACATCCTAAAGATGCACCATTCATCGGATTAGATAATTGTATTACTACACCTCATTTAGGAGCTAGCACATTTGAAGCTCAAATTGAAGTAGCTAAATTAGCAGCTGAAAGAATAGTCCAAGCACTGAATTCAAAAATATTCGTTGATGCGGTTAATATTTCTTTTAACTTGTCAGAAGAAATGGCTGATATTTATCGACCTTATATAGAATTAGGGGCTTCATTAAGCAAATTCATAACTCAGTTCAACCTTTCAAAAATAGTTAGCGTGAAAATTAAGTATAAAGGAGAAATTTTTACTAACTTTGAACCAATTAAAGCCGTAATATTACAATCTCTTTTTGATGGTAGGTTAGTAGAGATAATTACGTATATTAACTTAGAAGAGATTCTAAAGGAAAATGACATTAAAGTTGTAGTAGAAAAGTACATTAAACCGATTAATTACGAGAATTATATTAAAATTTCTATCATGGCTGAAGACGGATCTATTACGAAAATCGCTGGAACCGTTTTTTCTGAAAATCCAAGAATAGTTGAAATAAACGGATTATTTTACGATTTCGCTCCAACAAATTATATGCTTGCTTTAAGGAACAACGATGTACCTGGAGTTATTGGAATCATTGGTTCTTTTTTAGGAAATAAAGGAATAAATATCGCAGGGTTACAATGCGGAAGAAAAGAGAAGGGTACCATCGCAATTTCAATAGTAACCTTAGACGAAGCTGTCTCTAGCGAAGATTTAAATGAACTCAAGGAATTTCCAGACATAATTGACGCTTACGGGATAAAACTGTAATTCTTACGAAAGCTACGATTTTATAATCTAAATGCTTATAATTTTTACTTCTTATTTTCTAGTATGAGTATGAAAAAACCGAGCTCAAATGTAATTAGATTAGCTCATGGTGCCGGTGGAGTTTTACAAGGAGAACTCATCTCCTTTATTACCAAAAACATCACGTTCAAAAATGTGAACAAGGGTATAGGAGTTAAAGAACTTGACGATGGAGCAACGATTCCGCTAGATGAATATGAAAAAGAAATTGTAATTACGGCAGATGGACATACAGTTTATCCTTTATTTTTTCCAGGAGGAAATTTAGGAACATTAAGCGTTTGCGGCACCGTAAATGATTTAATCATGATGGGCGCGCAACCTATCGCATTAACTTCAATAGTCATCATCGAAGAAGGTTTTAAATTTGAATTACTCGACAAAATAATGAACGCTTTTAACTTCAAAGCGAAAGAAGCAAATGTTGCTATTATCGCTGGTGATACAAAAATAATGCCAAAAGGAACTCTTAACGACATGATAATGGCAACAACTGGAATAGGATTCAAAGATAAAAATATTAAGGTTTTAGATAGCAACTTAAAACCTGGAGATAAAATTATCGTAACAGGAAGCATAGGAGATCACGGTACTGCATTAATTGGTAGCCGTGAGGGATTAAATATCTCAACTGACTTAAATTCTGATGTGGAACACTTGTTAGATATATATAATGTTCTAAAAAAAGATATATGTAATAATTTCATCCACGCTATGAAGGATCCTACAAGAGGAGGTATAGCGGGAGCATTAAACGATTGGGCAAATAAATCAGATGTGAGTATCGTCTTAGAAGAAGACAAGATTCCAATTAAAAAGCAAGTTAACGCAATCTGTGAGATGCTTGGATTAGATCCTTATGGGATTGCTAGTGAGGGTAGAGCTTTAATGTCTGTGGATCCTAATCACGCAGAAAGTATATTAGCTAAAATAAAGACAACTTCAATTGGAAAAACCGCCGAGATAATTGGGGTTGTTAAATCTGATAATCCAAAACGAGTTTTGTTAAACACAATAGTAGGGGGCACTCGGTTTGTAGATATGCCAATAGGAGAGCCTATACCTAGAATCTGTTAAGATATTTGTAGAAATTGAAATTTAAATCGTAAAAAAAATAAACTATAACAAGTTGAGAAAAATATGGATAAAAGAAAGGAAGAATATCAAAAAATACTTAATAAATTTCCAGATATTATTTCTATTGGCGGAGATAATTACAATTTACTTTTTAAAATCAATAATGAAATTTTATTAGAAGTTGACTTAAGAAAATATCCAAAAAAAGTGAAAGCTTATTTAGTTAATGATAAACAAGAAAGATTCAAGCTCAGTAGAGTCGTTTCTTCATTACGAGATTGGCACGAACGGACAGCAGTCTCAGTTTTAGAATTAATAGACGAAATTCTATTATTAATTGATAATTTAAAATTAAATCAAATTATGATTAAAAAAGATTTTCTTGAGGGCTTAGTTGATATGTGTAAACAAATTCATCCCAGAAAAATCAGAGGTGTACTTGGGGTACATAAAGGAGTCGTATCCGAATATATTCTTCCGTCAAGAGCTTGCTCGAATACTAAAAAAGAATTTGAAATAATTAGTCAATCTTGTAATCTTCCGTTCGACTTCTCATATGAAGGAACGTTCATATCGCGACCATCGGGTAACCTCTCGATTAATGACAAATTACTCCAGGTTTTTAAAAAACGAAGATTTACTATGCTAATAGCTTATCCCTATAATCTTTCTGATAGTATAAAGTGTTTTGATGCATCAGGTCAGATTTTAGAACATATAATTATTGAATAAAGTCGAATAGAAAAGATGACAATTCCCGGTACCCAGCATCTAAGAAACAAAGATTTTACTGTTAAAGTTGTAAGAGCAATAGAAAATTCATTAAAAGAGATCAATAAACCTATTAAGCTTATGCACGTATGCGGTACGCATGAACATACTATTTCCAAATATGGGTTAAGAACATTATTACCGAAAAGCTTGGAGATTTTATCAGGTCCTGGTTGTCCAGTTTGTGTTTGTCCAGCTGCAGATATCGATAAAGCTATTGAATTAGGGAAAAGAGAAAACACAATTATAGCTACTTTCGGAGATATGATTCGCGTTCCTGCATCTAATCTCTCCCTTGCAGAATTGAAGGCGGAAGGCGCAGATGTAAGAATTGTTTACGGTCCGCACGATGCAATTAAAATTGCAAAGGAAAATCCTGATAAAGAAATAGTATTTTTTGCTATAGGGTTTGAAACAACAGCACCATTAATCGGATACGAATTACAAAGTGGTCCACCTTCAAATTTCTCTGTAATTTGCGCGTATAAATTGATCCCAGCCGCGTTAGAACTATTAATCAGTCAGTCTCAGCTCAGAATTGATGGTTTTATTTCACCCGGTCACGTTTCAACAATAATTGGCTTGAAGCCCTTTAAAATTTTTTCCGATGCTTATCGAGTTCCAAATGTTATTGCTGGTTTTGAACCTAACGATGTATTATTAGGCATCTTAATGCTTCTTCAACAAATAAAAAATAAAAAATTCGAAACATTGAATGAGTACTCAAGAGTTGTAAAACCTGAAGGAAATATAATCGCACAAGAAATTATTGCCGATGTTTTTGAGTCCGTTTCAAGTCCTTGGAGAGGGATAGGGCGAATTCTTGATGGAGGATTAGCTATACGAGAGAAATACGAAAAATTTGACGCGGATAAGAAATTTGATATAAAAATTGAAAAATCACAAGATATTCCTCCAGGATGTTCCTGTCATTTAGTTATGGTTGGCAAAATTTATCCGACGGAATGTGAATTATTTAGAACTTCTTGCACTCCACTTAATCCTATTGGACCTTGTATGGTTTCTATGGAAGGGACTTGTAGTATTTATTATAAATATCAATAATAATATATGATTCATTCTGAATTTATAACGACCAAGGAAAAACTTTGGCGTACTCAACCTTAGCCCATGAATCAGTAGCTAAAAAGTTGGCTTTAAATCCGTTTTCATAATTTTTTTCGTAATAAGTTTTCACATGACGTCCCATTCTAATTTTATCGTAATCAACTCTGGTGGGGCGTTGTAGCTTTACATTCTCTTCATAATGTTTAGTACTTAATTCTATACTACATTTCCAAAATGTAGCTTTTTCTTTCATAAAGGATTTTTGTTTTCCGCGATCTTCTTCGATCCAAGATACAAAACAAATGTCATCCTCACCTTCCAAGCAATTTTTCAGATATTGTAAACGGGATTCGAACCCTCCTTCACTAGAAGCCCAATAACCTCCCCAATAGCTGGTCAATACGATAATTACTCGCCCTTTTAATTCCCTCACAGTAGGCCATTGGTGATTGTTTTTTCTGAAGTCCCTATGCGAATAAAGATAGTTAGGTGATAATACATCAAGTATCACTTTATTTAGCTTTTTCATTCCGTATAGTTCGCTCGGTTCATTATTCTCATCAACAATACAATCTTTTAATTCGATAAAAAGGGTTATCGGTGCGTGTTCATTATTTTGTGAATCTGACCAGTCCTTTAATAACACAAGCCAGTTCGTTAGCAATAAATCTCCGGGATTTCCATCGACATTAATAGCAGCGTCAACATGTTTAGGTAAGTGGTAGACTTCGAAATCGTTAATTTCTACAATTCTATCATCATGTATATCGTACTCAAGTCCTCTAACACCGTGATCGAGTTGTTTTCGAATAGACATATTGAAGGAGTTGTGACTGGTTTTAAAAAAAGCTTGATGATAGGGTACATCCCATATTAAATCCTCATTAGCCATTTTGCATCATATTATGCTAGTTATTTAGAAATTGTATAATAGTTCTATAATAGTTATCATAATAAAATATTAATTTTATCTTTAAAGGATACTTTATTAGATTAGTTTTAAATTTAGAAGGATTACCAAGGTTTTAATTGAAGCAAATAACGTATAATATAGAAATAACGGGAATCGTTCAAGGAGTCGGATTTCGCCCCTTTTTATATAATTTAGCACGTAATCACGATTTGAAAGGAGTTATTTTAAATCGAGGAAATGCTGGTGTTAGCCTTTCATTACAGGGAAATCGAGAAGATATTGAGGAATTTATTGTTAATGTAAAAAAAAAGAAACCAAGCATATCTTACATTGAAAATATTACTGTTAATGAAAGCGAAATTAATGAAAGTTATAGTGATTTATTAATTGGAAAGAGTGAAGAAGGAAGGGGCATTAGTCTAACTCTACCCCCAGACATTGCAATTTGCGATGATTGCCTGAGGGATATGAGAAATCCAAATCTACAAAAATATCATAATTATCCGTTTATTGCATGTGCTGTTTGTGGACCGCGCTTTACAACGGTGAAAGATTTGCCTTACGATAGAGAACGGAGTATGATGATTAATTTTCCTCTCTGTAAAAAAGCAGAACCAGAATCGTGTGTTTCTGAATATTCTGACTTTCAAAACAGAAGATTTCATGCTCAAACATTTGCTTGTTCTGTTTGTGGTCCCAGTTATCAACTCTACGATAATGAAAGAAATCCTATAAAAGCAGATTCGATTGATGAAATCATAAAAAACACTGCAAAAAGGATAAAGGAAGGAGAAATTGCGGCGATTAAGGGAATAGGCGGAGTTCATTTAGTTTGCGATGCTACTTACGATAAAACAATTCTAAAATTGCGTAGGAGGAAAGGAGAGCGTAAATACAAACCTTTTGCTTTAATGGTTCCGAACTTAGATGTTCTTAGAGATTCTTTGGAGATTTCAATTAAAGAAAAAGAGCTTCTAACTTCGTTTCGAAGACCGATTGTGCTACTAGAGAAAAGCCAAAACTTCAATGATTCAAATATTAGCGAATTCGTAGCGCCGGGGTTGAATAATATAGGAGTAATGCTTCCTTATTCAGGAATTCATTATTTATTATTCGACCATATTGGAGCCCAACCGCTAATTTATACAAGTGGAAACAAATCAAATATCCCTATGGCAATTGAAAATGATAAAATATTTGATCAGCTCAATAGTTTAGCTGATTTTTTTCTACTTCATAATAGACCGATACACCAAAGAGCAGACGACAGCGTATTAAGAGTGCATATCGATAAAGTGAAACTAATAAGAAGATCACGCGGTTATGTGCCAGAATACGTAACCTTACCTTTCGAAGTCAAAACTCCAGCAGCAATTTCTACGGGTCCAGAATTAGCAGTCACCGGGGCAATCCTGCGTAAAAACCGAATTTTTCCGACTCAACATATAGGAAATGTTACTCATCTAGAGACATACGACTTTTTAAATCAATCTCTACTACACATGAAAAAACTATTACAAATAAAAGACTCAGAGGTAAAATTTATCGCTTGTGACGCTCATCCAAGTTTCACAACGACCAAGTTAGCTCAAGAATTAGCTAATAAATATACTGTTGAGACTAATATTGTTCAACACCATTACGCTCATATTCTTAGTCTTATGGTTGATAATGCTATTTCTTCTGAAGAAAAGATCGTAGGAATTAGTGTTGATGGAGTAGGATATGGGGACGATGGAAAGATCTGGGGAGGGGAGATCCTTTTGAGTGATTACAAAGGTTACGAACGATTAGGGCAATTACAATACCAACCTATGATTGGAGGGGATCGCTGCACTAAATTTCCCGCTCGAATGGCGGCCTCTATTATTTTAAAATCAATGGAACTTGAAGAAAGTAAGAAAATATTTGATAAAATTGGATTAATAAATGATTTAGAATATAGAGATGTGGAATTAAACGCAATTATTTCTCAATTTGAGCATACTAACAAGTCTTCCTTTGACCGAAATGTTCCATTAACGAGTTCTGCAGGAAGAATATTTGATACGATAAGCTATCTTTTAGGAGTTTCAAACCTTAAAACCTATAGAGGTGAACCTGCCATGAGACTTGAAGGATTTGCCTCAAAAGGGAATCCAGATAAAATTGATTTGGAAATTAAATATTACAAAAAAGACGGAACATTCTTCATAAATACTTCAGATTTAATTGGAAATATCCTTAACCTCCTTGAAAATCCTAGCATTAGTCGCCATGATATCGCAGCAAAGTTTCATACAATCTTTGCTGAAGCCTTTGCCGACATAGCTATTTTAATTGCTGATCTCAGTAAGATTGATAAAGTCGGATTAACTGGAGGTGTAGCTTATAATTGTTTATTTTCAAGTGCTCTTAAAAATGTTATTCAAAACAACGGAATGATATTTTTAGAACATAACAAGATACCTCCAGGAGACGCAGGAATTAGTGTAGGTCAACTAGTTGGTGGACTACACCAGCATACTTCCTAATTTCCAAATAATTTTATTTGTTACTAAATATTTCCTAAAATTTTTACATACAACTTAAAGGTCTTTTTGGAATAAAAGACTTTAACGTCAAATCTTATCATATTAATAATTCTATTTAAAAATTTTAATCGGATAAATTATATATTGGATGTGTTAAATTATGGGAGGATTATTTGGCGTTTTTTCCAATACTGATTGCGTAGAAGATCTTTTCTACGGTACAGATTATCACAGTCATTTGGGAACTAAGCGGGGCGGATTGGCAGTAAAGAACTCTGGTGGATTCCAACGGTTCATAAAAGATATATCAACTAGTCAATTTCGATCCAAATTTGATAGAGACATTAAGAAAATGCATGGTAATAAGGGTATCGGAGTAATAAGTGACTACGAAGATCAACCATTAATAATTAGTTCACATCTAGGCACTTTCGCTATATCAACAGTAGGGAAAATTAATAACATCGAAGAACTCGCAAATGAAGCTTTAGAGAACGGAACTCATTTCTCAGAAATGCATGGGAGCGAAATAAATCCTACTGAAATGGTGGCTACAATTATAAGCCAAGAGAATACATTTGAAAGAGGAATCCAGAAAGTTCAAAACATGGTTGATGGTTCTTGTACATTACTAATCCTTAAAGATGAAGGCATCTATGCGGCTAGAGATAAATATGGAAGAACTCCTCTTGTGATCGGCGAAAAACCAGGCTCTTATGCCGTCGCGATGGAGTCTTGTGCTTTTCCCAACCTTGGTTTTGAGATAACAAAATACATGGGACCGGGTGAAATCATTTACATTGATAATAATGGAATAGAACAATTAGTTCCACCGGGAGATAGATTACAAATCTGTTCTTTTTTATGGGTTTATTACGGTTATCCCGCGTCTAATTATGAAGGTATAAATGTTGAAGCTGTCAGGTATAGATGTGGAGAGTGTTTAAGAAAAAATGACGATCTGGATATTGATCTCATAGCGGGAATTCCTGATTCTGGCACCGCTCATGGTTTAGGTTACGCTAACGAAGCCAAGATTCCTTACGCGCGACCTTTTGTAAAGTACACACCAACATGGCCTCGAAGCTTCATGCCTCAAGAACAAGAAATCAGAGATACAGTCGCAAAGATGAAACTTATCCCTATTAAAGAACTCATTGCCGATAAACGCCTTTTATTCTGCGAAGACTCAATCGTAAGAGGTACTCAGCTAATAAGACAAGTTGAGCGGTTGTTTGAATCAGGAGCTAAGGAAGTTCACATGAGACCTGCGTGTCCTCCACTAGTATATGGTTGTAAATTTCTAAATTTCTCCCGTTCTCGTTCTGAGTTAGATTTAGCTGGAAGATGGGCTATTAAAGAATTAATCGGGCAAGATCTCGAAGATCCTAAGGAATATACAGATCCAGAATCTGACAAATATAAGGCTATGGTTAATGTTATACGTGAGAAATTGCATTTAACTACACTAAAATATCAACGACTTGAAAACTTGGTTCGAGCTATTGGATTACCAAAAGAAAAGCTTTGCACATATTGCTGGGATGGCAAAGAATAAAAAGACTAATATCTATCTGACGATATAGATTTTTCCATTTCTACGATTTTGTTTACAGATTTTAATGGATATTCTCCCGTTAGGCACGCCATACACAACTGGTTTTTATTTTTCCCGATTGCACTAACGAGATCGTCAATAGTTTGATAACGGAGAGAATCGGCCCCTATTTTCTTTCTAATCTCTTCGATATAGTTTTCCTCACCGTATAGATTTTTAAAGCGTCCCGCAATTAATTCTGAAGTTGTAGGGAAGTCAATACCCATGTAACATGGTCTTATTACAGGTGGGCAGCTAATTCTTACATTCACAGATATCGCACCAGCTTCTCTGATCAAGTTAATAATTTTTTCTGTCGTAGTTCCTCTTACGATCGAATCATCTAGTAGGATCACATTTTTACCCTTGACAAAAATTTTAATTGGATTTAACTTTTCTTTTACAGCTGCTTCCCTGTTCTTTTGTCCAGGCATTATGAATGTACGCCATACATATCGATTCTTCATTAATCCCTCTACATATGGTAATTTCGCTTCTTGTGCATACCCAACAGCGACACTTCTACCAGAATCGGGTACTGGAACTACGATTGCGTTCTCTTTAAACTTAGGATCTTTCAATAAAGGATCGTTTCTGGCGAGATTTATACCTAACTGCAACCTGGTCTGAGCTATGGAAACTCCATCAATAATTGAATCTGGCCTAGCGAAATATACGAATTCGAACTGACATAGAGCAGTTCTATCACTCTTAACTACCATTTCTGAGTGCATTTCTTTTCGATGACTTAAATGAACGATTTCCCCGGGTTCTACGTCTCTAATGAGTCTCCCACCAACAACATCTATACCACACGATTCAGAGGAGACAATGTAGTGATTTCTCGTTTCAGATCTTAACTCTCCAATACACAAGGGTTTAAATCCTAACGGATCTCTTATAGCATATATGTCTCCTTCAGTTGTTAATAATAATAATGAATATGAACCATCTAATGATTTACTTGCAGTTTTTAAAATTTCAGGCCAACCTTTAGTTCCTAAAGAAATAGATGCTATTAACTGGGCTACTACTTCAGTATCCGTATTTGTGACAAAAACTCGTCCCATATCCTCTAAGCTTTGTTTTATCTCGGCATAATTAGGTATAGTTCCGTTAAAAGCTAGAGAAAACTCGATTTCATTGTTCTTAAAGTGAAATGGTTGCATGTAATCAGGCGATTCAAACTCTTGAGCTCCAGTTGTAGCGTACCTGTTATGACCAATTCCGATATTACCCCAGAACTTTGACAATACCTTTTGATTTAATACTTCAGAAACCAGTCCTTTTTTCTTATAAGTAACAATATTTCCACCAGTTTTTAGAATAGAGATTCCTGTGGATTCTTGACCTCGATGCTGTTGAGAGATTAAGCCAAGGTATAATAATTTCGAAATAGAATAACTTTCGTCATCACAAGTCACACCAAAAACAGCACAGTGTTCTCGTGGTTTATCTCTTCTTAAGTGATTTTTATATGAGAACATAATATAATTTATAAAATGGAAAAAGAGAATTCGTAATCTACAATTAGTACAATTAATTTAAGTAATTTATAATTTTTAATAATTGATCTAATAAAGTATAAAGAAACTTTGAAGAAAGTTGGTACAAAATTAGCAGTAGAAATAAATATCTTGCTTTTGCCATCTTAATTGGTGGAAAAAGCATTCGATTTGGTTCGGACAAAGGACTTTTCAAATTTCGAGGAAAGACTTTAATCGATTACCAATTAGATACGCTTTCTCGCTTTAAATTTGATATTTTCCTAGTTGCTAATTCTAAAAAACAAGTCCAAAATTATATTGATAATGTCGATATTGCAAAGATTATGGGTTTTGTTATTGACGATGATGAAGTTAGCCTAAATCGAGAAGAACATTTACCTCTGATTGGATTTTACTCCGTTTTTAAAGAATTAAAAGAGCTAGAATATGAGAAAGTCTTGGTTCTTCCATGCGATGTTCCGCTTGTTAAATTTGAAGTCATTAAATTTTTAATAAAAAAAAGTAAAAATTTTGATTGTTGTATTCCAAAATGGAATGATAATCTATTAGAACCGTTACATGCAATTTACCCAATTAAAAATGCATACGAAACAGCTCGTTATAATATAAGTCTGTCTCAATTTAAGTTAACAAAAATAATAAGTAAAAATTGGAAGATTAACTATGTTTCAATTGAGGACGAGATTAAAAAAGTAGATCCTTACCTCTTATCTTTCAAAAATATTAACAAACGTGAAGATATTAAAATTTTAGAGGAAATCTTAAATAAAATTAAATAAAAAAAATTTTTATACTTTCTTAATCTCGAGGAAGGATACTACCAATTAGTCCTAAGGCGCCTCCTCCAACTAGAAAGAAAGCCCCCAATCCAATACCTGAACCAATATCAATAAGTATGGGGAAGATATCTGCAAACTGTGGTCCTATAAAGAACAATGCGAATAACCCGCTGATAATTCCTAAGATTTCTGTGTAAAATAATAATATAAACATTATTCCTACACCCAGTGGAAAGAGAGAAAAGATCAAACCAACAGCTCTAGACTTCACACCAACAAATTGTAATATCCCAGCAACTAGAAAGACCAGAAATATGATTAAGTAGATGTAATACATCCATATTTCAATACTCATAGCACCCGCATATAAAGCTGCTCCTGCAATCAGCGTAGGATCAGCAAATCCCGCTCCAAATGTGTTCAGAGCGAATCCAATTCCAGACCATACAGCGCCAGTACCACCATAAATACCAAAAACATATGTCCCTAGTATAGATAGAATTGCACCTATTATAACTAAAATTTTACCTGCTCCCAAAATTTAATCACTCAATATTTTTTAAGTTTTTTTTTAATTAAAATGAAATTTAATTATGAATATAATGCCATTTAAACCTTATATAGATTTACTTATTTTATAAGCAATTGATTGTCTAAATATGGCTCAGAGAACTATTTTTTACATTTATACAAAATTTTTGAATTGTGTCTTGATAAGTAACCAAGAAATTTATCATAATATTATAAAAAATATTACTTACGTTTCATAAAAAGCGAATTTATAATATAGAAAGAGTTTATTAAAATAGCAGATTTTTAATAATAATAGGTTTTTGAACATAACAAATTATAAGGAAACTTACGATGAGTAATTTAATAATCAAAAACGGATTGGTCTACGATCCATTAAACAAGCTTGACGGCGAGAAGAAAGATATCTTCATTAAAAACGGCGTTATCGTAGATAAGGTAAATAG
>JABXKD010000061.1 GCA_013375475.1 Promethearchaeota archaeon | reverse complement strand
GAGTCTTTTGAACCAAGAATCAACTTAAAAAATTACTATTCTGTTTTATAATTCATCTCCTAAATTATTCAGTAATATTCCAAAAAATTATATATATTTTCTTCATTATTCTCTCGCTCTTGGTTGATAAATTTTTCATGATGAATATCTCATTCTTCTTAAATATAGATTTAAAAAAAATCATAACACCTTCAAATCAAAAATTTTATTTTATATCCTAAATTAAGTAATACATTAAAAATCGATGATTTGTGATAATATATTAAAACAAATATATTGGAAAGAGAAAAAATGAGTTATATAAAATTTAAAATTCCGGACGATCTAAAAAACGGAATTAAGAGTTTTTTAGATAAAGTAGCTTCCACCCGCGATTCTAAACTTAGAAAAGGAATGAATGAGGTTACAAAATCAATCGAGAGAAGTTTGGCAAAACTGGTTATTATGGCAGAAGACGTAACCCCTCCCGAGATTTTATTTCACATTCCATTACTTTGCGAAGAAAAGAGTATTCCTTTTTGTTATGTTTCAACGAAAAAGGAATTAGGGAATTCAGCTCGCATCAATGTTGCTTCTTCTGCAATCGCAATTGAAAATGTGGGCACTGGAAACGATCGAGAATTAGAAGATATTATAAAGAAGGTAGCTGCAATAAAATAACTATCTGGTGAAAAACCTTAGCAAAAATAGATAAATCAAAAGGAAAAACCGAACAGGATTTTTCAGTTCCCGCTGAAGTCATTCAGATAGTTGGAAGAACCGGTTTAACAGGCGAGATTAATCAAATTAAGGTGAGAATCCTTGAAGGCCCGGATAGAAACCGAATTTTAACCAGAAATGTTAAGGGTCCCATTCAAGTTAGTGATATTGTTATCTTAAGAGAAGTAGAAAGAGAAGCAAGAAAAATACGAAAACGAAGATAATAATTTTAATTTTTTTTGGTTCTACTCGTCAAAAAATCCTAATAATTGTAAGTGTTCATATTCAGTACGAAAAAATTCCCTTAAGGCAGTTCTAATTGCCTCTGAGCGACTAGGAACAACTTTCATTTTGATGAGTTTTTGAATGTTAACATCATATATATCAGGAATGTTAATAGTAATATTTTGCATTGCTGGTTTCTTCTCTTTATTAGGATTCGGCAATTTTAATCTCACTAAAATTATTAATTTTTAATTATAGGTTCAGAAAGGTGGATCAAGTAATAGTACAACCGATCTATTATTGTTAGCCCTTAACTAATTCCAACTTTTTGATAATAAAATATAAGTTAAACTTGTATATAAAATTATCTCTCTGATTTTAGCAGCATTTAAAGAGTTCTAAGCCAGATGTAAATAATTTTGATGTTTTTATCAATTAAATGAACAATTAATGTCAAAAATTTAAGGTCAATTGAAAAAATTTTACTTTAAATTCAATTAAATTCTATCTTCCTTTTTAATGTAGCGCCCTCTTGTTTCGATAATTGAAACATTTTTTACAATTTCTTCACACTCATGTATCTTATCCGTTCCATACCCTTCACGATATCCTTCCAGAAAAGCTTCAAAGCATATAATAAAATCATTTCCATGGGATGATATTAATACTCTTTTAAACAAGTGTAAATCAGTGCTTTTATCTTCGATATAATCAGAATAATCGTGAAGACCAAAATCAATAATGAAAATATCTTGAGAATTTGTTATAATTACGTTACTTGTAGTGATATCCCCGTGAACATGTCCATTTTTATGTAAGAGTGCAATGTTTTTGCCTAATTCTTTTAAATAGTGCACCTTTTTCTCGTTTGATATGGAATTTAAAGCTTCCTTTAATTTCTCGCCTTCAATATACTTCATCACAATGATTGAAGATTTAGTGTCAATTTCATAAACTTGAGGGACTTTTACACCATATTTTTTAACTCTTATCAATGCTTTAGCCTCGTTTCGAGTTCTATTATCCCTTAGCTTTTTATCAATTTGTTCTATACGATATTCTTTGGGGATACGATGTTTAAATATAACTTCCTTTCCAAACCAATGACCGTAAATAAGACTTGCTTCAGCGCCTTTATGAATAACTTTTTCCATAACTATATCGTTGGATGTTATTTTAAGCACCACCTTCTCTCCAAGGAATACTAATTTGATCCATTCTTTCTTTGGGATTAATTTGAGTATCTGATATGGTATGCCCGCCTGTAGCGTTATATCTTAGAATTCCTGCCCATCCAATCATTGCGCCATTATCTCCAGAGTATTTTAACGGAACGACCTCATATCTAGCACCATGTTCCTTACTAATGTATTTGATCATTTCTTGTAATCTTTTATTAGCAGCCACACCCCCGGTTAATAAGACTTCTTTTTTTCCCGTGTGAGCTAAAGCTCTCTCTGTAACTTCAGTGAGCATAGCAAATGCAGTTTCTTGAAGTGAATTAGCCACATCACTCAAATCATATTTTTTGTTATAATCTTTAGATTCTAATAATCTTTTGGCAGCAGTATAGAGCCCTGAAAATGATAAGTCCATGCCTTTCACAATATATGGTAAGGATAAATATTTCGACGAGTCTTTGGCCAATTTTTCGACTTTTGGTCCACCGGGATGAGGCATTCCAATATCTCTCGCAAATGAATCAATTAAATTACCAATAGGGATATCTAGAGTTTCTCCGAAAATTTGATACCGTCCAGATTCATACGCACTAATTATCGTATTTCCCCCAGACACATATAAGGTGAGTGGGTCTTCAATTTCGCACATTAGTCTCCCGATTTCTATGTGAGCAATACAGTGATTAACAGCGACAATGGGTATTTTTAATAATTGACTTAACAATCTCGAAACTTGAGCACCAATTTTTAATATTGGCCCTAAACCAGGACTTTTACTGAATGCGATTAAATCAATATCTCTAATTGAAATTGAAGCTTCTGATAAAGCCTTATTTATTATTCCCATAAAATTGTTTAAGTGTTGTTCTCTCACTAATACAGGATGGAGTCCTCCCTTCGCGGGGATAAACATATCGTTTGCGAGGCCAATAACATTACCACTAAAATCAATAATACCTACACTCCAAGTATGTGCTGTGGATTCTATACCAAGAGCAAGCTTGTTTTTTACACTCATAGATTTCACCTAAAATCCATATAGCATTAATAATATATTGAGTTAAAAGAAAACAGTGAAAAAGTGAGAAATGTTTTTTTAATTCTATGTCGACTTCGTGCGCTTTCTGGGTGCTCTTCTACTTCGGGCAACAGTAGCGGCTCCCTTCTTGGTTTTTCTCTTAAATACAGTGTAACCGCATTTTCCGCAAGATGATCTATCATAATGATCTGCGAGATAAAACGAAGGTCCGCACTTTGGACATGCTCTATGAGTCCTTTCTAATTTTCCATCTTCAACCTTATAATATTTGGATGCGTTTGTCATAAGTTTTCATTTTTATTATTAATTATTGTACTTTATTTTTCGTATTCAAATAAGTGCGAGTAAGGTTCTTTTCTTTTTTTTAGTTTGTAAATTTCTGATCGCGTATTTATTGGTAAGTTTCTTACTTGAATGTGGAAAGGCTCGTAGAATTGAAGTTCTTTAGCATCCTCGTAAATATTTGCTAAACCTACATCGTAAGCACCCCCAAAATGAGTTTGAATTTTTCTAATGATAGTAAATTTTTCGTTAGAATTCTTCAGTGCTGCAATTTTCTTCTTTATTTCTAACCTATTTGGCGTGCTTTCGTTAAAATGCTCGATCCTAAATTTTATTTCGTTTCGATCTATTAACGGATTTTTCTTTTCTTCTAATATTTCAATAGTAAACGACATTTCGAACCTTCTTACAACGATTTTTCTCAGTTAATCAGTTAATTTAAAGATAATTCTGAGTTATAAAAGATTAAAGAACAGTAAAAAATAAAATTTTGGTTTTTTAATATAATTAAATGACTGATTTTAAAAATTATCTCATGAAAGCAAGAATCATGATGGTTATTGAAATACTGTTACTTATTTTTATGTTTATTATCTTTCTAGTACTAGAGAATATAGTAGTAGGTATTTACTTTACTTTGTATATTGTAAGTTTATTTTTATGGGTAACACTTTTCATTTTAACGGTTAATCTTTACTTTAAGGCAAAAAAAACAACAATGGATTGAGATTGGATGGATGAAAATTTAAAAGTTCCCGAGGCTGAGAGACATAAGTTTTCTCAACCGTTGGGGAAATTATATGCGGGGACGAGAAACAAGACTATACTTGAAGTTGAAAAGGCGGTAAAAGCTTTTTTAAAATCAGATCTTGAAGTTAAAATTTACCTAGTAGGAGATATTGTTACCCAAGATTTTCTTGCAAAAGATTTTCTAAAAAAATTCATCAAACTCTGCATAATTGATGAAAAAACTCAAAGAGATCAAATTAAAATCGAAGCTGAAGAATTTTTCGAGGAGATCATAGAATTTGAAAACCCTCAAGGAGGAATTCAGAGAGAGAGTTTTAACCTTTTAAACGATATTGTAAGTTCTGATAAAGTAACTCTTCTCAAAATAACTATGGGTGAAGAAGATTTACTTGTATTACCCTTAGTCCTTAGCATTCCCCTCAGTGAAAGAACAAAAAGTTTAGTGTTTTATGGCCAACCCCCAATAACTGATTCAAAGAAAACAATTCCTGAGGGCATTGTTATGGTGAATGTCGAAAAAAAAATACAAAAAGCAGTAAAAAAGTTTATAGAAATGATGAAATGATAATAGTGCTTTATCTTCCTAATTTTTCTTTAGATTAGCGCACTCTTAGAGCATACTTACCTGGAAAATGAATTTTTAAATAATTTGCCATTTCTGAATTCCTTGGATCAATTATTATAACTTCGCCAGTATAATCATCACTAAGACTATGAGTTTTACATTTTGGACAAACTGTTTGGCTTTTTGTTATTAGGTGACAATTTTTACAGGCTTTTTCAAGTTTTTTCATTGATGATTTTCACTAAAGGTTTCTCTAATTAATTTTTATTCCTCAATTTCTCCTTCTTCATCTGTCTCCTTAGATTTTTTCCCCTCTTTACTAGCGTACTCTTCTTCGACATCAGCTTCAATCCAATCGTATTTTCCTAAAAACTTTTGACGCATTGTTAAACCTAACTTACCGCTTCGTCCAGTGCCTAATGAAACTGCGATTACTTTAGCCCTTACCTCATTATTCACTTCAAGTATTTTTCCAGTTTCTTTGCCAATAAATCGATTACCGACTTGTTCGTATGATATATAATCATCGCAAATTTGGGAGACATGAACCAAACCATCCAACGGTCCTAGTCGGCAAAAGGCTCCAAAATCTACTAACTCAACTATATCTCCTTCCACTACTTCTCCAAGGTTTGGTTTGAAGGATAGAACGGAAAACTCAACTTGATGAAACGTATTGGCATTCCCAGGAATAATGATCCCATGACCTACACTAAGAATTTCAACAATAGCAACAATGAAACCATAATCCCGTGTAATTATTCCTTCATATTCTTCGCTAAGAATAATTCTAGCACTGATCGTCTTAGGTTGGTCGAATAGAAAGGGGGGGATTTCCACTTTACTTGTGAGGGCGTAGATTTTGAAGATTTTAATTCACCGGTTAATTTAGTTAATACGATTGCAAATAAAAATTAGTATTGATAAATTAAATTAAACATAAAATTAATATTTTATGGAAATGCCAATTTTGTAAAAGTAAGATATACAAAAATTAGAAATAATTGTTAGATGAGAGAAATCGAATCTTTTCTTAATGCGTCGGGAATGGATATCAAAGGGTTGCCTTTTAGCTGTATCTGGTTTAATAACTTTAATTTTGTGATAGTGGCCGGTAATTTTCTTAATTTATTCCCGCCCAACCAAAGAGTCTGTAAAGATTCTGTATCCCCAATTGTATCGGGTATTTCTTCCAAACAATTATTTGTCAAATCTAAGTAGCTCAAGTTCTTGAGATCTCCAGTCGACATTGGTAATGTTCTCAATCGATTATTTCTCAAAGTTATTTCAGTTAAACTTTCGAGTCCACCAAAACCTTCTGGCAGATTATCTAACTCGTTATCGTTCAAGCGGAAAGTCTTTAAGGATTTAAGCCCCCCTATTGATTCTGGTAATAATTTAAGACGGTTGTTGTCCAAGGCAAAATGACTAAGATCACTCAAATCACCAATGGAACCCGGTAAAAATGTTATCTTATTATCTGCCAAATTTAAGCTTTTTAAAGAAGTTATTTTTGTTAAGGATTTAGGGACTTCTTCAATCAGATTCTCCATCATGCTCAGGACTTCTAATAATTTTAGATTCTCAATTGAATCGGGAATAATTTTAATTTCGTTTCTATCCAATTCTAATTCTTTCAGCTTTGCGAACTTTGAAAGGGCGGGAGGAAATGAGGATAAATTGCATGATACTAAACTAAGTTTTATTATGTTCCCGCCTTCTATGTCGAGATAGATCTTACTATACTCATCGTTACGTGCACTCCTGAGATTTTTACGAACCAAGGTGTCTAATTCCATAAGATAAGAATATTCTTGTGAATCTAAATCCCCTTTAATCTCTGAATTTAATTCTCGTATATTTTTCATCGTTAATAAATAAATAAGTAATTAGTTATAATTTATTCATAACTGTACCAAGATTTAATAATTTGTGATTTATAACAATCCCCGACTTTCTAACTTTTGTCTTATATCCTTTATAATTCCGGTAACCCATTTATCTGTTATCCATCCTTTTTTAAGCATTTCATCTAAGCCGTATACTTTTCCATTATATGTTATCTTGATAAAATCAATCTTAGAATTATCAATTACCCACTCTCCGTTAACAAAGATTTTAGGTGGAGGACCTTGTCTCGTGAATTCTATTTTTCCCGTGGTTTCCCAACCAATAACAAATTCTTTAAGGCGTTCTATGTATAAATCTTGCATTTCGCTGCTCCAAATAGATGGAGGTCGAGCGTCTTCGAATCCATCGCGTAAATATTGCATAAGTGTGATGTAATCCAAGTCTTTTTTCACTTCGCGGTACCTAAGAGTAGCATGGAGATCTCCTAATATTATTAGCCTTCTTACAGGTTACAAGCTTTTTCTTTTCGATCCTCTAAAACCCACAACTATCGAAGAGATCGAAAAAAACAAGGACGAGTTATGGAATGTTTAATTAAACTCAATTTTTTAATTTTTTTTATAAATCTTAAAAATAATTAAGCACCCATAAAACAGATGAATGTGAGTAACATGAAAAATTAAGCATAAAATTAATAATTTGTGGTTTTTACTAAATAACGTATTAAACTTAGAGGATTTTAGAGGTAATTAGAGAAATTAAATCAATTTCGCTATCTTTTCGCAAGTTCTTCTACAATCTAACAATATTAATCCGAGTCTAACATCTTTCGTAGTAGATACTGTCAAAACCGCGTTCTGACCTGCTTGCATGACCAAAAGATAGCCTTCGCTTCCTTTTATATAAAGTTGATCAAAGTCTCCCTTTCCCATCTCAATTATAGCTCTTTCGGATAAGGAAAGTAAAGCTGCAGTCATTGCTGCGATTCTCGTTTCATCAACACCTTGCGGAAGCGCAGAAGCAATAGGAAGTCCTTCAGCAGATACGATAGCAGCAGATTTTACTTCGGGAATTGCTCCGAGTAATTTTTTCAATAGGTCATCTAAGGTTTCGACAGACTCCATTACTGATACTTTCTCCTTCGCAATAATTAACTATTTTTATTAGATAAATATAATTTAATAGAAGACAATTAAGATATATTTTCACTTATAATTTAAATAGATTGGTACTATTTATTTATTTTTTTTTATTCGTTATATATATAAAAATCTTGTTTATTATATGTTTATTAAACTTTATAATATGTGGATAAAGCTTTAAATCTGGCTACAAGATTATTCGAAATACATATTAATCATAAGAGCAAATAAAAGAATAATTAATTGATGATTAATTATAAAATTACATAACTATCCAAGTTAAAGTGCTTATCATGGTAGATTGGGTTTTTGTGGAAAGTCTATACAATACGACTTTATCGTTGTTCTTTTTTGTTTTGATGAGCTTGATGTATTATATTGGCGTTAAGGGGTATAGAGCAAAAAATAGGTATGGCGGAATCTCTTCAATCTTGTGTGGAATATGCTTCCTAATTTTTGGATATTATAACTCTGTTGTTAGATTTCTCAGATTTCCATGGAATGGATTTTTAGTGTGGTGGATCGGTGTGATTCTTCTTATTAATCTCATTTTTAGAACGATTATTAGAAAAGACATAAAGAAAATGAGGAGAGAAGAGAAAAACGGAAGTAACATAGGAGAAAATACCCGAGAAAAATCGGTTTTAAGGAGGTATATTAGGAGAATGACTAAGGAAAATCCTTATAGGGACGAAATTCCCTTCAGAATGGAAATAATTAGGAAAAGTTTTCACTTATCAGGATTCTTGTTATTAGTCGCTTACTATGGGGTCGCTTCACTGGTAAATGATGGGATTATCGTAATGATCCATCAAATTGAACCCTCGTACAACTTTTTATGGGGTGATCTATCTACTTATCCTTTTATACTTGGAGACTTTCGTGCTATTGTGGAAATTACCATGTTTGCTTTAATTGCGGCTTTAGCATTCGCAATTATATCCGACATAATTCGTATAGTGTGGGGTCCTGAATATTCTGTTTTTAATTTTTTAACAAAATCTATGCTAAGAAATAAAGAAAAAAACGCTGCTGGGCCTCAAATTTACATTATTACAGGATTTATTTTTTCTTACATGCTCTATATGGCAAAAATTATCCCCGACATTCGCGTTTATTTTGCGGGAATCCTCATAGCATGCCTCTCAGATGCATCTGCTGCATTAATTGGAAGAAGTTTTGGAAGGCACAAGATAACGTTAAGAAACAACGATGTCAAATCGATCGAAGGGTTTATCGCTGGTGTAACAGTCGCCTATATTATTGGTTTAGTGCTTGTAGGCCCAGTTTATGCCATTATGGGCGCTATCGTGTTTTTTCTTACTGATTATTTGCCAGCATTGACAGCAGATAATATATTAAATCCAATTTTTATACCTATTGGTATCCAACTGATGGTAGTTCTATTAGGACTGCCTGTAGGTTGGATTTAAAAAATGATAATAATATTTCACATCTAAGACGCTCAAATTATTATGCGAGAATTAAGTAAAGAGCTTAAAGATATAAAATTAGCGATTTTTGACTTAGACGGTGTCATATACAGAGGAAATTCCTTAATTCCTAAAAGTGATGAAGTGATTAAGGATTTAAAAGAGAATTCCGTTAAGATTGTATATAATACTAATAATTCTACAGCTACTAGAAGAATGTACGTTGATCGACTGAAAGAATTTAACATAATAAGCGAAATAAATGATATTTTTACAAGCGCGTCAATCACCGCAGGAGAAATTACTAATTTAAAACAGAATGCAACTATCTTTGTTATTGGTGAAATCGGGTTAAGGGAAGAATTGGAAATGAAGGGGCATACTGTTGTCAATTTTAACTCTGATAGTAATGAAGTTGATTATGTAATAGTTGGTATGGACCGGAACTTTAACTACAAAAAACTAGCTTTCGCCCAGAACTGCATTTTACAAGGAAATGCACAGTTTTACGCTACTAATGCAGATAGTACCTTCCCTGTAGCCAATAGATTATTGCCTGGAGCAGGAGTAATGGTCAACGCCCTTCAAACATGTACTAATCAGAAACCGTTAAAAATTTTTGGTAAACCAAATCCATTTGGGATTAGTGCAATCCTAAAGAACACTGACACACCCCCTGAAAAAGCTGTAATTTTCGGAGATCGATTAAATACGGATATTTTAGCGGGGAATCGGGCAAAAATTAATACAGTTCTTGTATTAACAGGAATCACAAAAGAATCGGATGTTAAGAAGCTTCGATTAGATCTTGCTCAATCACTAAAAATTGATAAAGATTTGAATCCAGACTTGGTTATTAATACATTAGAAGATATCTTTATAAAATGAGTGTTTATAATC
Source organism: Promethearchaeota archaeon (assembly GCA_013375475.1). Classification (GTDB taxonomy): domain Archaea; phylum Asgardarchaeota; class Lokiarchaeia; order Sigyniarchaeales; family SOKP01; genus SOKP01. Next base: position 12,803 of record JABXKD010000061.1, on the reverse strand, counting down.
CAGCTCTATCTAGCATTAATTTTGCTATTTCTGTGAATATATCTTCTACATTTCTCCCATCTTTAGATGAGCATTCGATATAACCATATAAATCTTGTTCTTTTGCAAGATCAAATGCTTCTTTGCTTGAAACGGCTCTTTTATAACTTAAATCTAGCTTGCTTCCAACCATCAATACAGGTAACTGCTTATCTTGAGCCCCAACGAATCCTTTTTTAAAAATTTCAATCCATTCTGTGAAATTTTTCAAGCTAGAAAATCTCGTTATATCATACATAAAAATTCCTCCAGAGGCACCAAGAACATAACTCGGTAGAAGAAATCTGAAGCGACTTTCGCCAGCAAAATCCCAAATTTGTAGTGAAACTAATAAATTGCGGATCTTTATTTTTTTAACATGGAAATCTACTCCAATGGTTAGCGTTTGATTAGTTTTAAATACCCCAGTTAGGTATCTGCCAATCAGGCTTGTTTTTCCTACTCCTCCATCCCCAAAGAAACAAACTTTAAACAGTACATCGGGTTCTGTCTCATTTTTTAGATTCTGGTCGTTATTAAGATTCATAAGTTTGTATTTAAAATCCAATTTCCGTCCTATTTTGTAATTGAAGTATTTCAAAAGTATAATTATAATAATAATAAAAGTTTCTTATTAAAATATTAATGGTTTCTAAAAAATATATTTAGTTTTCTTCCAAAAGTGTATAAAACATCAAACTAAATAAATTTTTCAGTTAAGAACATATTTTAATCAAGAAGCTATCAAACCAAAATTACGAGGAATCGGCGGAATTTTTCATTCGTACTAAATTATATCTGTAATTATTTAGAAATAGATAATTTGATAGTCTTGAATTTTGAATCGATTTTAATTGAACGAATTCGTTTGGTGAATGCGCGTAACCTCCGACCCCTAACCCGCCGACTATAAAGTTAAACCCCATTTGGCTTTGTATCTGACTTAATGGTGCTGCTGCTGCGCTAATCGGCCAAACTTGGGTAGGAACCCCCAGCTTTTTAAAACTATCTATAAGACTTTTTACTAAAATTGTATCTTCTTTTACTTTTGATCGGTCATAACCCATGTTATGAGTAATTTCAAATTTGGATTTTAAATTTCTCTTTAATTCTCTAATTCTCTCTTTAATCTCGTCCAATAATAAATTTGTTGATACATTATGAGCAAATCTAATGTCAATATTGCACTCCGCTTTGTTGGCTACTATATTTTTTACACCGTTTTCCAAATAACCCGATTTTAAAGTAGAGATATTAAAAGTTGGATTAAACAAGTAATCGATAAAATTTTGCTTAGGATCATCAAAGAGAGTTTGTTTAATTCCCGCTTTTTCTTTTATTATTTCTAAATCAATGCTTTCCATTAATTTATCCATAATTTCGTTTTCTCTTTTTGTCATATTGTAAGGAGCGCTTAAAGATTTAATTTTAAACTTCCTATCAGAATAAATTTCGTTAAGAACGAATATCAAATCTTGAGCAGGATTAGGTATCATCGAACTGAACGATGAGTGAGATTCGTCATTGGATGAAGAAGCTTTAATGTTTAAAGATAAAATACCTTTGTAACCAAGTTTTAGAACCGAAGTTCCGTTTAAATCTTGTTTTAAAGAAGGATAATATGCATCAAAGCACTCATTAAAAGTATTTTTTTTTGTTTTAAGAGTATTTAATAGCGTAGGAGAACCTTGTTCTTCTTCCCCATCGATTAAAATCAATAGCGACATAGGAAGCTTTTCTTGTTCTTTCAAAAGTTTCACTACATTTAAAAAGCATAATAAAGGAGTTTTTGAATTATACGCTCCCCTAGCAATAATAACTTTACCTAACTTATCTAAAGGTTTTGGAAACTCTGCAATTTCCGCTCCAAAAGGTTTTTTCAACCAGTCTTTCTCTTTACTAACAGGTTGTGTATCGTACATCCCGTAGATTAATAATTTCTCTTTGATTTCACCGTCAACTTTAGCCAACAGTAATGGATTCATGTCCCCTTTGATTTCTATAACTTCTTCACAAAGGTTTGAAATGTAATTGGTAAGAAAACTTTTAGCTTCAATAATTCCTTCTTTGTTTGAAGTATAACTTGAAATTTTTAAAAAATTAGTTAAATCTTCTTTTATAAACCTTTCATTTGTATTACGGATTAATTCCTTTAAATGATTTTCGCCACCAGAAAAGCTTTCTTCATTCATATATATTAAAAATTTAAAGTCTCATTAATTAAATTATCTATTGAAAACGGAGTATGAAATTAAGCATGGATGAATTAGAACTTCCAAAAGCTGAGAAAGTTAAAAGGTTAGCTCAGATTATTGATGTTATTAAAGAGAATGGAAACTTATTAGGCGTTTTATTTGCATACCGCGACGGAGGTCTTATTGCAGAAAATTTTAAAGAAAAAATTAATTTTGATAACTTCACATCCATGTGTGCTTCGGTCTTAGAAAGTGCTATAGGTTTAAGCCATACAATGGGAGATAGAAAAGCAACAAAAATAATCGCAGAGCTGGGAAACCAAACTATCGTTATTACGGAATGTGACGAGAAAACATTCTTAGTCTTCGATTTAAAATACGAATCTAATTTCAATGTGATCTTAGAAAAAATGGAAGATTATATTCGTAAACTAATTTTTCTCTATTAAAAATAAGAGACTAACACAATGTAAAAAAAATGATTCAATTTTGATTATCTATTAGTTTTAAATATTCTACGCATACTTGGGCAAATTGTCCTAAAGCTTCTTTTTCCACTACAGCCGGGGTATCATTTCTAGTATGATAGTATGGCGCAAGTTCTTCTTTCAAATTCAAACCACCTATAGCGGCAGTAGGAATATTATTTTTGCTAAAAACGGCTCCATCAGTGGCACCAAACGGGAGAGTTAATAATTTCGCGTTAAGGTTCAAGTTCTTGGCTATCTCAAAAAGGGATTCAAAGACTATTGGATCGTGTTTGACACCTATCCCAGATTCTTTATTATGGATTACGATAAAATCTTTTTTAGCAATACTATCCATATTAACAACCGTAGTCTGATTTGACACTAATTCGTCATAGTGCGCTTTTACATATCGCTTTGCGCCTCTTAAACCAGCTTCCTCACCTGCGAAAGAAATTAAGTGAACTCTGGTGTATTTAGGGAAGATTTCTTCACTATTTTTATTCTCAGATAAGAATTTCGCGATTCCTAATAGTACTGAAACTCCAGATAAGTTGTCGAACGCACCAAGAACAGGCTTATAACTATGGAAAAAGACGTATACTAATATAATGGGGATAAATCCTATAAAGATAATTCCAAAGACCAAGAATAGAATTGGATTTTCAATCGACATTATGAAATAAATTAACTTCAATATTATAGCAATGAACATAATACCGACCCCTAAATATCCTACATTAATTGTGATTTGCCCAAATCGCTTCAAATAATAAAATGTATTAAATTCAAAGGCAGAATCATGATGGGCAGAAAAAATCACGGTGTTTTTCACTTCATCTTTTGGATTTATAGTTCCAATGATATTTTTTGATTCGCGTTTAGGAAAGAGAAAATCAAATGTTTCGTGATATTTCATTACTTCTAAAATAAAATAGCTAATCGTAACTACGATAAGGACAATCGCTATAATTAAAAAGAGGATATCAAAAATAGGATTCAAAATGATAACATTAAAATCGATTAACAACGATAACCAAAAGAAAATTCCTGCAATAAATACCAGTAAGGCCCCGTACCTTATTCCCCCCAAAAAAGCGTGAGGACTACTGATGTATTCCTCTTGGTGTGTTTCATCGCAAAACTTTTTCAATTCTGATTCCACTCTGTTGCCCGCTAAAATTTCTTGTTCTGTCCCTGATTCCCGAGGACCTATATCGTTGCAGATATCTTCAATAAATTTATGCATGTAGTTATTATCAAACATTTGTATCAACAATTTATCAATGCATTACAAAAATCACAATGTAAAATAAAAATTCGCAATTTTCCACGGCAAGGAATTTAATTGAAAGATTGAAAAATAAATGTGAATACTAAATATTGAAGCTATATGAGTAATTCATTCAACCAAAAAATCATTGATAAATTGAGAAAGGGATATGCACCAGTAGAACTGAGTCCAAATGCAAGTTTAACCTCGACCTATAAAAGCATATTCAAGCCTTTAGTTAATAGAAAAGACTTCAATCTCCTGTATGAGCTTTTTAACACTAATGAAGTCTTATTGAGAGCGTGGAGTTTTCTAGCTGTGCATCACATTTTGGAGGAAACTTCTGTTTATGAAGAGGAGAGAATTAAAAGAATTCAAGAGCAAATATTAGAAGTTTTAAAAGATTACAGAGAAATTAGTTATTTTGGTGATTCAGGAGAACTCCGCACTTCGCTTCGCGAACACCACATTAGGAGGATATGCGAACTAAACAAAAAAATAAGCTTCAAACCTGCTTTTGAGTACTGTTTATCCTTTGATAAAGTGACAGATAGTGTGGTATCTGATCTGATTGAAAATGTGGTTTCTAAGACAGCTGCTCTAAATGTAGAGCTATTAATTTTAAGACTCGCAAATAATACGAGTATAAGGGACTATCATCTCAAAAATCAAATGGTTAAATCATTCGAAAATCTTTCTCAAGAAGGAGAAGTCACCAAATTGAATGAAGTTACAAGTCTCTTTAAGTCTTACCTAACTCAAATAAAAGAAGACAAGATTACTGACCAAGAATTCTTAAAAAACGTAAAATCACTTCAAGAAAATATTTTTAGGGTTGGTGCGATATTAGAATTATCACTTGAGGAAGAAACTCTCGAATTTGTGAATTCTTTAAGATATCCATATGGTTCATTATATCTTATTGCGAAGAGATATTATAATAACGATAAGTTCCTATCAATTATCTTAAAAAAATTGGAGGAAAGCGAGAACCCAAATTTCGTATCAGAAATTTTAAAGGCTATTTTGGTACTAAAAGAGAAGATTGAAAACTGGGAAGATTTAATCATTAAGAAAGTAAAAAAATTTCAGATAGTTGATGGGAGCCTAATTAATGACATGCAGGAATCGAAACTCATCAACCAAGAAATGATCGTGAATTTATTAAATGAGGGAGATAGGTGGTCATTGGAGTTTGTTCGAGAGTTTCTCATTGATAACCCAGATTTGATTGAAGAATGGCAAAATGTTAAAGATGAATTCATAAAAATACTAAAACTTACTAAAGTTAAAACCTCTGATAAAAAAGATACATTTTTGAAAAAGAAAGAGATGGTCCTCAAGGTAATTATAGATTTACAAGTCGAAGAACTCATAAATATTTGCTTAGAAAATCTCCAGAGTTTAAAGGATAAAAATTTAATAAAACTTGCGGCTTTCTCTATTCTTAAGTTCGGAGAAGAGAATCTCATGTTGGAATTAAAGGAGCTAATGAAGAAGGATACTGATTTAGCAAAAATTGTTTTAAATTTAATAGACAGTTTGGACAGAAATGAATGGAAATTCTTCTATTGAGTTAAAAATAATACTTCTTTATATTAAATATTAACACTATAATCATTTGAAATTTTAGGGGATATTTATTGGATAATTTAGATATTAGAAAAGGTATGACGGAAGAAGAAATTGATGGCGTTGTTAATAAAGCATTAAACATGATGACTTTAAAAGAGAAAGTTGCTACTATGTCAGGACATGATTTTTTCTTGCTTGTAATTAAAGATCATAAATTCGGTGTGCGACCTTATCCTGGTGGAGGTGTCGAACGATTAGGAATGCCCCCATTTTTATTCACCGATGGACCCAGGGGAGTTATTTTACCAGGATCAACATGTTTCCCAGTATCGATGGCTCGAGGAGCCTCATGGGATGTATTCCTTGAAGAACGCGTAGGCGAAGTTATTGGGAAGGAATGCCGTGCTCACGGGGCTAATCTTTTTGGAGGTGTTTGTATTAACCTTTTACGTCATCCAGCTTGGGGAAGAGCTCAAGAAACTTACGGGGAGGAATCATTTCACATTGGCGAATTTGGAGCTGCGTTAGTTCGGGGAGTTCAAAAACATAATGTAATGGCAACGGCAAAACATTATGCCGCTAACAGCATAGAATATTCACGATTTAAAGTTGATGTGCAGATTAGTGAAAGAACTTTAAGAGAGGTGTATTTACCTCATTTTAAGCGTTGTATTGAAGAAGAGTGTGCTACGGTTATGTCGGCTTATAACAAATTAAGAGGGGAATATTGTGGTCATAATTCCTATTTATTAAGAGATATATTAAAGGGTGAATGGGACTTTAAAGGTTTTGTTCATTCAGATTGGATGAATGGTCTTAAAAATACTATTAAGGGCATCACGGGGGGGTTAGATGTCGAAATGCCTCGTGCTAAATATTACGGAAGAAAATTAGAAAAGGCAATAAATTTAGGAAAAGTTCCTATAGACCTCGTAGACGATTCTGTAAGAAGAATATTACATACAGTATTAAAATTCACTACAAAAGAAGATCCCCAAAATTATGGCACAGAGCTAATTGGTTGCGACGATCACGTCAAGTTAACTCGAGAAGTTGCTGAAAAAAGCATGGTTTTACTCAAAAATCAAGGAAAGATTTTACCATTCAATACTAATAAGATGGAGTCCTTGGCTGTGATTGGCCCTTTAGCTGACATGAAAAACACTGGAGATCATGGAAGTAGTAATATTCGCCAGAAAAATATTATAACTCCTTTACAAGGGATAAAAAATAGTATTGGAGATAGAATACAAGTAATTTATAACGAAGGTACTAATATTGCCGTTGCTCAACAAATTTCCCAAAGCGCAGATTCTGTTGTAGTAGTTGTTGGATATACGTTTAAAGATGAGGGGGAATATATTCCACGTATTTCAAGAGGATTAGGAGACCGAACGAACCTTGGATTAAAAGAAGATGATATTAAATTAATCAATGCCGTGGTAAAAGTAAACGAAAAATGCGTAGTTGTTCTTGTTGGAGGGAGCGCAATCCTTATGGAAGAGTGGAAAGAAAAAGTTCCTTCAATTCTAATGGCTTGGTATTCTGGAATGGACGGAGGACACGCATTAGCAAACATTCTTTTCGGTAAAGTTAATCCAAGTGGAAAATTACCATTTACAATTCCTAAAGATCCCGCTCATTTACCTTATTTCGATGTATATGCTGACGAGATTGAGTACGGCTATTACCACGGATACACTTTGATGGAAAAAGAAAATATCGAACCATCTTTTCCTTTTGGATTTGGGTTGAGTTATACAGAATATGCCTACAAAAATATCAGAGTTGAATTAAAGGATAAAAAGTTTATTGTAAGCGTGGATATAACAAACATTGGAGCTATGGAAGGGGAAGAAATAGTTCAGCTATACATAGGTTTTGAGAATTCTATCGTAGATCGTCCTATAAAGCTCCTGCGTGGTTTTAAGCGAGTTTCTTTAAAACCATACGAAACAAAATCTGTTTCAATCGAAGTCAAGAAAAAAGATCTTGCATGGTATAATCCTGAAAATAACACATGGGAGGTTGAGAATATTACTTATACTATATACATCGGAGCTTCTTCGAGGAATAAAGATTTATTAACAGGAAAAATTACTTTTTAATATTAGAAATTCTTTAAATTGAAAATTTATTTCTTATTTTTCACTTTTTCGTGAGGAATTTTAACTCATTCAATTTTAAGAGACTTGCGATGGGGTTCCCAATCTAGACTTTGATGCTCAAAATATTGTTTGTATAGAGTGGAATATTTTCCTCCTTGTGAAAGCAAAGTTTTATGAGTACCCTCTTCAACGATTTGCCCGTTATCCATAACAATTATTCGATCAGCATTCACGATAGTTGAGAGCCTATGAGCAATTATGATAGATGTTCGATCCGATAAAAGCCCCTCTAAACCCTCTTGAATAATTGCTTCGGTATAAGCATCAACGCTCGATGTGGCTTCATCAAGAATGAGAATTTGGGGATCAGTTAATATTGCTCGAGCAAAACTAACTAGTTGTTGCTGTCCTGCAGAAAGCCCTTTCCCCCTTTCCCCTATTTGTGTTTGAAGACCTTGGGGCAAATATTCAATTAGTTCTTCTAAGTGTACGATTTTAATAGCTCTCCAGAGGTCTTCTTCCGACGCGTCTTGCCTACCATACCTTATGTTTTCTTCGATGGTTCCGGAAAAAAGAAAAACATCTTGCTGAACAATTCCCAAATTTGTTCTAAACGATTCTAAAGTCATGTCTCTAATATTTTTATTGTCAATTTCTATTGATCCCCCTTGAAATTCATAGTATCGAGCTAGAAGAGAAACCAATGACGTCTTACCAGCTCCGGTATGCCCTACAACCGCGAGTTTTTCCCCTTTTGATACATGTAAATTTAATTTCGTAAAAACCCATTCTCCTTCTCTATAACAAAAGTCTACATTGTTGATTTTAATTTCTCCTTCTAATTTACCAACATCAAAAGTCTTTGAGTTTTGCTTTACATTGGGTTCAGAATCAAGAACATCAAGTATTCGTTCGTATGCCGCCATTCCTGCGCTAAGATGAGGGAAAAAAGTTGAGAGGACCATTATAGGGCGGAAGAAATTCTGAAGATATAGAATAAACATAAAAATTGTTCCAGGATTAGTTATCCCTTGAAATACTAATTGACCTCCAAAGAAGATGACGACAATGAGCGAAATGGCTGCAATTGTTTCGAGTAATGGTCTCCACATATGGGTCACGGCTGTCATTCTAAACCCTACCTTAAAATAGTTCATATTAGTTTCATGAAATTGTTTTGAAACTGTAGATTCCTGCCCATAGCTCTTACTTACATGTATACCCTCTATGGACTCTACCATAGCAGCATTGACGTCGCCAATTGCTTTTCTATAAGCTCTACTTACAATCCTGACTATCCGTCTGAGAGAAATAACGAGTAAAAAGATGAAAGGAATAGCTACAAATGTTATAAGAGCCAAGGTTAGGTTTAACCATAAAAGCATTCCAAAGGTTAATACACTTATAAGTAAATTGCCGACTGTATCAGCGAGTAGAAGCGTAGTATTCCCAAAATCTAAGGCATCGTTAGAAACTCGGGTATTTAATTTGCCGCTCAGATGTTTATCGAAAAAACTCATATCTTGTTCTTGTAATTTATCAAAAATCTTCATACGGAGCTTTTCCAAATAATATGGTACAAATTTACCAATTTCTTTACGCCTTAAAAAAAAAATTATCCATAAGATTATAGAAAAGAAGAAGTATAATCCCCCCGCTCCTAATACAATTAGAAGATTACTATTAGTATTTGAAAGCTCATCAATTGCAATCCCAATTAAAAAAGGGTTTACAATTTCAGCTATCGTTGAAATGAAGATAAAAAATGAAATTAGGAGTACGCTTTTTCTAAACGGTGCAACACTCTTAAAGTACCTACCCAATAGCTCACGATCAGAATACTCTCGTTTTTGTTCCTCGTCCATCAGTCCTGCAGAAAGTCCCATTATTTTACCTCGTTAAGTGATAGATATTTTAGTATCTGATAAAGAATCTCGTTTTCCAAATATTCGCCTATAATCTTCAGATGACTGGAATAATTCTGAGTGATTTCCTTCTGCGGCAATTGTACCGTGCTTAAGAACTAATATTTTATCTGATGTCCGTATAGTATGAAGGCGATGAGTAATTATCAAAGTAGTTCTATTCTCCATTATTTTATCCATTGCCAGTCCTATCTTTTCTTCGGTTTCACTATCAATCGCGGAAACAGAATCGTCGAGTATTAAAAGAGACGGATCAGTTAGAAAAGCTCGAGCAATAGCCACCCGTTGTTTTTCTCCTCCAGAAAGCCTAGTACCTCTCTCACCTACAATGGTTTTATATCCGTCCGAGAAATTTTGCACAAAATCATGGACTTGGGCAAATTTTGCTACATTTAGTACTTCGTCGTATTTCGCATCTTGATTTCCAAAAGCGATATTTTCATATATCGATTGCGAAAAAAGGTATATATCTTGCTCTATATAGCCAATATTTCGTCTCAATTGTTCAAGGGGGTAATCTTGTATAGGCTTTCCATCCAACAAAATAGAACCTTGCTGGGGCTCATAAAGGAGGAGAAGTAATTTTGCGATCGTTGTTTTACCGCACCCTGTAGGACCAACAAGAGCGACTTTTTGGTTTGGTTCGATAGTAAAGCTAAGATTTTTTAGAACAGGAAGTCTCTTTTCCTTTCCATTTTCATATGTAAAGTTTACGTTTCTAAATTCTAATTTTCCTTTGATCTCTTTCGGCCATGACTGCTTATTTATTTGCTGATCTTCGTTATCATCGTCAGATAACGAAGTAAATAAGCGCGAGCAAGCCGCAAATCCACTCATCATGTCATTAGTAGCCCACCAAATTAGGTTAGTTGGATCCACAAGAGTTATTAAAAGAAGATTCGTAGCGGCTAATTCTCCAATTGTTAAAGAATTTTGAAAAACAAAAACGATACTTAGAAATAACGATGTTCCGATGGTGATGTATAGAATTAACATCGGAAAGTATTTTGCTTGCACTAAATATTCTCCAATCGAGTTATCTCTAAAAGCATCTACTGCTTTCTTAAATTTTTTTCGTTCTAAACCTTCCGCAGCAAAGGATCTGACTACAGAAGCACCAGTTATACTATCTTGTAATACAACTGCTAGATCTGAATGTTTTCTTAACCTTTTTGCAGCAAATGGTGCAATTTTTCTGCGATAATGTAAAATGAAGTAAATGTAAAAAAAAGCAAAAGGAATACATGCTACTGCTAATCTTAGATCAAGAGTAGTAATAATGAGGAGCAGAGTTATTGCCACTTGAAAGAAAGGGTAAAAATAAAAGGCCCCGTGAGCAATCATTGTGTTAATAATTCGAACATCATTAGTAGCTAGGGCTTGTAAATCCCCAGCTTTAGCATTATCATGATATCTTAAAGGCATATGTTGGATTGTTTCAAAAAACTCTTGTCTCATATTTTGCTCGGTTTTCAAACCAAGATAGTGGCCTATCATCATCGTTACATAATCCATAACGTTACGAATGAGATAAATCGCTAACCCCATAATAAGGAGCGTAATAAATACATTATAATCAAGGACTATTAGCGCATCATCTATTATCTCACCAAGAATTATAGGGATGAGAGTTCTTGTAAAAGTAACGATTACAATACCTATTAAAACAAGCAATATCAAGATTTTGTTTTTGTAAAGATGATGAAGGAGCCATGTTTTATAACTTTTGTACTTCTTTCTTTCTAATTTCACAAAGGTTAACCTCTAACAGCTTCATCCTTGACAAAGAAACTATCATTAAAAGAAATAACTTCTCGGTTTAATAGTAAAATGAGTAATGACTTAAAAAACCCAATAAATGTTTTGGTAATATTATTAAAAAGACCGAATCTATTATAACCATCGATCTAACGTCATATTACCAATCGGTTTTCTAAGTCTTCTCTTAATTTCCCTTTTTTTCCCCTCAAGCACGTTGTTTTCAAATAAAAAAGGTTGTTGATTAGAGAGAAATACATCACGTTTTCTCCAAAAGAATCTATGTTTTACTTCGAGCGGTTTGATTTGCGAACCACAATTTAAACATAATACTTGATTCTCTGTGACGGGGTTATGGCAAAAAAGACAATTAACCATAGTTAAGTAATAGAGATAAACTAGTATATAATTATACTCCTTCTTTTATTTTACAAAGAAGTCTTTTTAAAATTAGAGGTCCTTCAATGACTCGAGGATATTCGAAAAATTTGGAGCAATAGTGTTAAATATTTAAAATTCGTTTTTTTTTTTATCGAAATAATTAAAATATTCTATTTGTAAAAATGAAATCAATTTTAAGTTCGAAAGACCTGCAAAATATAAAAGAATTGGGTAAACCAGCGGACTTTTGGGAATATTTTGTAAAAATTAGTAAAATTCCTCGAGATACACGTAAGGAAGATCAAATCAGGGAATTTATAAAAAATGAAGCTGAAAAATTCGGATTTCAAACGGAAATTGATAAGATAAAAAATATCGCAGTTAAGATTCCTTCGACGAATAAATCATTAAATAAGCATACTAAAATAATAATACAAAGTCATATGGATATGGTATGTGTAAAAGATGATACTGTTGAACACGATTTTTTAAAAGATCCTTTGAATTTACAATTGTTTGAGATTGATAACGAAAAATGGATTACTGCTAAAGGAACAACACTAGGAGCAGATAACGGAGTTGGTATAGCATACCAGTTAACCTTAATGAAGAAAATCCACGAGAAAGAGTTAAATTATGAATTTACTGACATTACATTATTATTTACTGTTAGCGAAGAGTGGAGTGGTGAGGGTGCCATTTTTATAAATAAAGACTTATTAAAAGGAGATTATTTAATAAATCTCGATTCTGAAAGAGAAGATATATTTACAATTGGAAGTGCTGCCATTCTTATTCATAGAGTTGGCATAAAAATGAAAAGAATCTCATTATCTGAAAATAAAACTTTTTTAATGCCAGTAAAAATGTCAGTAAAGGGGTTAATTGGTGGCCACTCTGGACTCGATATCCACGAAGGTAGGGCAAATGCGATTAAAATTCTTACTCAACTTCTATGGAAATTAAATAAAAAATATAATATCTATTTTAATTCATTCAAAGGTGGATCCCTGGAGACAGCTATTTCTAAAAATGCTGAAGCTATCTTATTTATTGAGATAAAGTGTTATTCTGAAATTAAAAATCTATTAATTGAACTTTGT